>DASQDS010000177.1:0-19859 GCA_035634075.1 Pilimelia sp.
GAACCCGGCCACGCCGATGAACGCGGTCAGGCTGGCCAGGGCGGCCGCGGCCCAGTGCCGGGTGCGGCCGGCCGGTCCGGGCGCCAGCGCCAGCAGCGCCATGCCGGCGAACGTGAGGCCGGCCGCCGCCTCGGGGGCCAGCACGCCGCGGTCCCCGCCCGACCCGGCCGGGCTCAGCGCGCCGGTGGCCCACCCGAGCAGACCGGTCACGCCGATCCCGGTGACCATGGCGCCGGCGCCTAGGGCGAGCGCCCCGGGAGGGCGGGTGCCAGGCAACCGTTGCACGTGCGACGCCTCCAGGTCGGGACCGGACCGACATCCCAGCCTAACGTTCGCTGCCCGGTATTAAGAGGAAGTATCCGATTCGTCGGACCTCATCGCCTCAATACTCTCGGAAACAACACAAACACCTTCTGTAACGGCTAACGTCCGTAGTCCAGCCGGGCGGGGGGCGAGCGACATGTGGCGTACACGATGGGTGCTGACGGCGGCCTGCGCGGGCATCTCGCTGGTGGCTGGCGTTGGCGGGCCGGCGTTCGGCGCCGGCGCGACGGCCACCGCCCACACCGGCGGCATCCCGCTCAACGTGCGCGGCGGCGCGTCCACCGGCCATCCCCGGGTCGGGGTCGTGCCCGACGGGCGGCGGTTGACCGTCGTCTGCCAGGTCCGCGGGCAGGACATCCGGGGGTACGCCCGCCGCACGGCGCTGTGGGACCGGCTGGCCGACGGGCGGTACGTCTCGGATGCCAACGTCGCGTGGCGCCCCGCCCGGCCGGCACTGCGCTGGTGCGGCTCGGCGCGGGCGCGCGGGCGGGCGACGGCCACCGTGAGCACTGGCGGAATCCCCCTCAACGTGCGCGCCGGGGCCTCGTCCGGCAACAGCCGCCTGCGTACGGTGCCCAATGGGGCCCGCCTGGCGCTGACCTGCCGGGTGATCGGTCAACCGGTGGCCGGGCACGTGCGCCGCAGCGTGCTCTGGGACAGGCTGGCGGGCGGCGGCTACGTCGCGGACGCCTACGTCGCCTGGCGCCCGGCGCGGCCGAACCTGCCGTGGTGCGCGGGCGCGCCGACCCGGCCGCCGCGGCTGGTGGCGACGACGCCGGCCGGGTTCATCGCCGCGGTGGCCCGCCCCGCGCGGGCAAGCATGCGCCGCCACGGCGTGCCCGCCTCCGTCACCATCGCGCAGGCCATCCTCGAGTCGGGCTGGGGGCGCAGCCGACTGGCGTACGCGGACCAGAACTACTTCGGCATCAAGTGCTTCGGCTCGCCCGGCCCGGTCGCGGTGGGCTGCCGGGCCTACGGCACCAGCGAATGCGCGGGCAGCCGCTGCTACCAGACGCGGGCGACGTTCCGGGTGTACCGCGGGCTGGCGGACTCGGTGCGCGACCACGGCCGCTTCCTCGCGGTGGACAACCCCCGCTACCGGCCGGCCTTCGTCTACTCGCGCGCACCGGAGCGCTTCACGATCGCCATCCACCGGGCGGGCTACGCCACCTCGCCGCGCTACGCCGGCGCGATCATCGCCCTGATGCGCGAATACAACCTCTACCGCTACAACAACTGACCGACTGCCGCCCCCCGGGGATCTTGGTCCCGTGGCTACCGTTTTGGGGGGTCAGCGGACCAAGATCGCGATGCGGGTCAGCTCGGCAGGTCAGGGCCGGCTGACCGCGCGAACCACCACTCGCCAGGATTGGTGCGGTCAGCGCTTGCGGGCCAGGGTCAGGCCGTCGGCGACGATCAGCATGACGCTGTCCACCCGGTCGTCCGCCGACACCTCGTCGTTGAACCGGGTCAGCGCCATCGTGTCCGCGTCGCCCGGCTCCGGCGCCAGCACCCGGCCGCTCCACAGGACGTTGTCGACGATGATCAAGCCGCCGGGGCGCACGCGGGGGACGATCTCCGCCCAGTAGGCGGAGTAGCCGGTCTTGTCGGCGTCGATGAACGCCAGGTCGAGGTGGGGCTCCGCGGGCAGCGCGGCCAGCGCCGGGGCAGCCGGCCCGAGCCGCAGCTCGATCCGCTCCGCCACGCCGGCGCGGGCCCAGAACTCCTGCGCCACGGCGGTGTACTCCGCCGAGATGTCCAGGCAGAGCAGGTGCCCGTCCGCCGGCATGGCCCGCGCGATGGCGAGCGAGGACAGGCCCGTGAACGTGCCGACCTCCACCGCCCGGCGGGCGCCCACCAGGCCGGCGAGCAGCCCGAGCAGGGTCGCCTGCTCCGGCGAGACCTGCATCCCCGCCCGGTCGCCGAACCTGGCGCGGGTCAGCGTCACCAGCTCCGCGATCAGGGCGTCCCCCCCGCTGGTGTGGGTCACCGCGTACCGGTAGAGGTCGTCGTCGATCAGATCCAGTTTCTTGGTGGCAACCATGCCGGCGAGATTACGCCGTACGGGCGCTCAGCGGGTCGTGCGGTCGGCGCCCCACCACTCGAAACCCTCTTCGACCACGACCTGGGCGGCCAGCCGAAGGATGTCCGCGGTGTGCCGGTTCGCGTGGTGCCCGCAGAACGCCAGCTCGCCGCCGGTCGGCAAGGTGAAGTGCAGCTTGCCGTCCGCGTTGCAGTGGTCGCACCGGTCGCGCAGTGACTCCACGATGTCGAGCCGGGGCGTAGGCAGCAGGGTCTGCGTCATGGTGGCTCCTTCAACGCTCGAACGATGGTGGGATTTCGCCTGACGTCGGTCACATCGACCCGGCCGGCGCACCACTGAGCGGTTCCGTGCGCGGGTCCGGTCACGAGACGGTGGCCCGTTGGTAGCGGTCAGGTTGCCGCCCCGGTGGCCGTCCGCGGTGGCCGTCCGCGGTGGCAACCGCCGCGCAACCGGGCCGGAACCCCGGGCGCTCCCGGGAGCCGCGACCCTCAGGGGACGGCTCCAGGGACGGGGCCTGCACCAGCGTGCACAAGGGACCCTGGAGGCCCCAATGACCTACCGGCACCGTTTCCTCGCCGCCGGCCTCGCCGCCGTCGCCGCGCTCGCTTCGGCGACGCCCGCGTCCGCGGCGTCCGCGTCGCCGCCGGCCGGTGCCGGTGAGCCGGTCGGGCTCGTCGTCGGGCTCGCGCCCGGCGCGGACCGGGACCTCCCGGCCGAGAAGCTCGCCACCGCCCCGGGCGTCGACGTCCTCGCCGCCGACCCGGTGGGCCCGCTGTCGGCGGTCGCGGTGGAGGTGCCGGCCGGCGACGCCGCGGCGGCCATGGCCGCCCTGCGGACCGACCCCGCCGTGCGCTACGTGGTGCGCGACCGCCGGGTGCACAAGGCCGCCGTGACCGCGAACGACCCCCTCCGCGCCGGGCAGTGGGCGCTGGACCGGGCGGGCGTGCCGGGTGCCTGGCAGTATGCCACCGGCGCCGCCGGGTTGACCGTCGCGGTGATCGACACGGGTGTCACGGCCACGCCGGACCTGGCCGGCGCGATGCTGCCCGGCATCGACCTGGTCAACGGGGACAGCAACCCGGCCGACGATGATCCGCAGCGCCACGGCACGCAGGTGGCCAGCGTGGTCGCGGCCCGCGGCAACAACAACGTCGCCACGGCGGGGGTCTGCTGGAGCTGCAAGATCCTGCCCGTGAAGGTGCTCGCCGCCAACGGCAGTGGCTCGCTGGCCGACGCCGCGGAGGCGATCACCTACGCCGCCGACAACGGAGCCGACGTCATCAACCTCTCGCTGGGCGGCCCGCTCGACCCGACCGACCCGTCGGACATCCCGCTGGTGAACCTGTTCGCGAGCGCCGTCGCCTACGCCCAGGACCACGGCGCGCTTGTCGTCGCGGCGGCCGGCAACGCGGGCACGCAGGTGCGGAACTACCCGGCGGCCATCTCCACCGTGCTGTCGGTCGGCGCGTCCGACCAGAGTGACAACCGGTATGACTTCTCCAGCTACGGCGCCTCCTGGGTCGACATCGCCGCCCCGGGGTGCGTCCTGCGCCACCAGGGCGGCTTCTACGACTGCGGCACGTCGTTCGCGTCCCCGATGGTCGCCGGCATCGCCGCGCTCGGCCGGGCGGTGCGGCCCGCCGCGACTGCGGTCCAGATCAGCACCGCGATCACCAGCACGGGCGTCGCGCTGGCGGACGGTGCCTGGACCGCCCACGGGCGGGTGAACGCGCAGGCGGTGGTGCGGGCGCTGGACAGCTTCGGCCCCGCGGTCACCGTGACCCGGCCGGCGTACCGCGCGTACGTGCGCGGCCAGTTCCCCGTGTACGCCAACGCCATCGATCCGCGCGGGGTGACCCGGGTCGAGCTGCTCGTCGGCGGCGTGGTCGTCCGCACGGACACGACGGCGCCGTACGGCCTGGTGTGGAACTCGGCCGGCCGCAACGGCACGACCAACCTGGCCGTCCGGGCGTTCGACACGGCCGGCAACAGCACCACGGCCAACCGGTCGGTCATCATCGACAACGGCGCGCCGTCGGTGGGCTGGTACTCGGCGCCGGCGCACGGCCGCCGGGTCAGCGGCACGGTGGCCGTCCGCGCCTCGGCGGGCGACACGTTCGGGGTGGCCCGGGTGGACCTGCTCGTGAACGGCGTCGTGGTGGGCCGCGACGCGACCGCCCCGTACGCCTTCGCGCTCAACACCCGGATCCGGCCCGCGACCATGAACGTGCACCTGCGGGCGTACGACCGCGCGGGTAACGTCCGCGCCTCGGCGACGCGGACCTGGCGCCGCTGACCCGGGCAACCTACCCGCACCCGAGCGGGTCCCGGTCCCGCTCCGCGGCCACCGAAGTATCGAGGTCAGGCGCCCATGCAGGGTGCCTGACCTCGATTCGCGATAGCGGAGGCTGCCTGATGATCTCTGTCCACCGGCGACACGGACGGCTTGCGGCCAGCGCGCTGGGCGCCACGGCGGCGCTCGCTTTCGGCGTCACCGCGCCCGCCACGGCGGCGCCGGCGGCGCCGGTCGCGCCCGCCGTCCTCGGCGCTGGCGGACCCGGTGCGATCAAGGACAGCTACATCGTGGTCTTCCGGTCCACCGCCGCGGAGTCGGCCCGGCCGGCGGCCGCGGCGGGGGTCCTCGCGGACCGCGTCGGCGGCACCGTCAAGCGGGCGTACGCGAGCAGCCTGCGCGGCTTCTCGGCGCGGATGAGCGCGGCCGCGGCGACGCGGCTGGCCGCCCACCCGGCCGTGGCGTACGTGGAGCAGGACCGGGTCGTGACAGCCGTGGGCACGCAGGCCACCCCGCCGTGGGGCCTGGACCGGCTGGACCAGCGCGACCTGCCGCTGAACCGCAGCTTCAGCTACGCCAACGCCGGCGCGGGCGTCACGGCGTACATCCTGGACAGTGGCGTGCGGGTCAGCCACAGCGACTTCGGTGGGCGGGCCCGCAACGGCCGCGACTTCATCGACAACGACGCGGTGGCCAATGACTGCAACGGCCACGGTACGCACGTGGCAGGCACCGTCGGGGGCGCCAAGTACGGCGTGGCCAAGAGCGTCAAGCTGGTCGCGGTCCGGGTGCTCAACTGCGAGGGCAGCGGCACCTACTCCGCGATCATCGGCGGGGTGGACTGGGTGACGGCGAACGCCGTGAAGCCGGCCGTCGCCAACATGAGCCTCGGCGGCACCGCCAGCCGGGCCCTGGACGACGCGGTGCGCCGCTCGATCGCGTCCGGCGTGACGTACGCGGTGGCCGGCGGCAACGACAACATCGACGCCTGCCAGAAGTCCCCCGCCCGGACGGCGGAGGCGATCACCGTGGGCGCGACGGACGGCGCCGACGCCCGCGCCTCCTTCTCCAACGTCGGCTCGTGCCTGGACATCTTCGCCCCGGGCGTGAAGATCACCGCTGCCGGCATTGCCGGTGACACCGCCGCGGCCACGATGAGCGGTACGTCGATGGCGTCGCCGCACGTGGCCGGCGCGGCGGCCCTGGTGCTCGCGGCCCGGCCGACGGCCACCCCGGCCCAGGTGCGCGAGGCGCTGGTCGCCGGCGGGACTGTGGGCAAGGTCAGCAACGCCGGCGCGGGTTCGCCGAACCGGCTCCTGTACAGCGGCGCGGCCACCGCTCCGGCGACGCCGACGCCCACGACGGCCCCGACCGCGGCGCCCACCGCGGCCCCGACGACCGCACCCACCGCGACCCCCACCGCGGCCCCGACGGCGGCTCCCACGGCGGCCCCGACGGCCGCCCCGACCACCGCGCCGGCGATCGAGTGCCAGGCGACGCAGGCCGCTGACGTGGCGACGGCTGACTTCACGATGGTGAGCAGCGCGGTGCGGCTCAGCGGCTGCTCCGGCGCCGCTTCCCGGACGACCAGGGTCGACGTGCGGATCAAGCACCCGCACCGGGGCAGCCTGGCCGTCGACCTGATCACCCCGACGGGCGGCGTGCTGCGGCTGAAGAACTTCAACGTCGCGGACGGCGTCGCCGACCTCAACACGACGTACACCCTCAACGCCTCCGCGTACCAGCGCACCGGCTCCTGGAAGCTGCGGGTCCTGGACATGGTGAGCGGCGGCAAGGGCTACCTCGACAGCTGGACGTTGCGTCCGTAAACGTTCCCCACCCCCGGTATCGAAGGGCCTCGGCGCTGCTGCGCCGGGGCCCTTCGTCGCGAGCGGGCGACATGGGCGGGCGCCTCAGCTGGGTCCACTGGCAGATGTTCGACCAGCAATCGGTACCAGAATGGACCGAATACGAGGTCGACGGCGTGGCCGACATCCAGGCCGGCGGGCACTTCACCGCGATCGATGGCGCGGGTGAACACTGCGGCCAGCACATCGCGACGGCTCTGTACCCAGTGGCGGGACGCCTCAGCGAAGACCGGGTCCAGTTGAGCTTCAGCCATGAGGCCACGAAGCGCCCTGACTCGGGCTGGATGCTCGGCGACCCGGTACAACGCGGTCACGAAGGTCGTCAGATCCTCGGCCAGGAGGTCGCTGTTCGGCGTTGGCATGCGCTCGGCGACGAGCTGCCCGTAGGCCTCCATCACCAGGTCGGCCTTCGACCGACCACCATCGGTAGATGGTGCTCTTGGCCACGCCGGGAGCGGGCCGCCACCCCCTCGATAGTGACGGCAGCGTACCCACCGTCCTCCAAGATCTGCACCGCCGCGCGCAGCGCACTGTCGTGCGCATCCGCGCTACGCACACGGCCGCCGACGCGGCGGGGGCGGTCGGCAGGGGACGTACCTGCGGCCGACAGCGACAGCGTCTGGTTCCCCTACCTCCGAAAGACTCTGGAAGCCCGCGGCCATCAGGTGCACATCCCTAACCTGCCCGACAGCACGGCGCCGCGGCTCGCCTCGTGGGGGGCGGCCCTTCGCGACTGTGTGGCGAACGCCGAACCCCGAGACACCGTCCTCGTCGGGCACACATCGGCGGCGTCAACGTACTTCGCCTCCTGCAGCGGCACGACGTCGACACCGCCGGCGCCTTCGCCGACGCGGTCCTCGTGGCGACTCCCGCGCACGTGCCGATCGGATATGAAGCCCTCGCGGAGTTCTTCGCCGAGCCGTTCGACTGGCCCTGGCTACGCCGGAGCGCCGAGCGATACCGGGTACTCACCGCCCTGGACGACCCGGTCCTTCTCCCGGGACCGGTCCACCACGTCAAAGACCTCGTCACCGGACTGGAAGCAACCGCTGTCCTCACTGCCACCGGCGCTCACTACGGAGCGACCCCGGACGACCACATCGACCTGCCCGAAGCTGTCCGACTCGTCGTGGACTGCCTACCGACAAGCCCGTGAACCGCCGCAGGTCCAACGACGCCAACCGGCGGCCCACCGCCAACCACAACCGCACCGGAACCCTGGCGGCACTGGCTTGTCACCAGCGCCGCCAGCTATCCCGTCAGCACCATCCTGGCTACCGGCGCCGACCCTGCCCTCCACCGGCTCCCCTTGCCGGCCCGGCTCGCCCTTCTCATCCCCGCACCGTGGCCATCATGCAGTGGGTCCTCCTTCCTCACCTGCACCGAGAAGCGCACCGCTGGCTCGCGCGCTGATCTATCGGTCACGCCGGAGCGCCCGTTCCGACATCCCGGCCTGTCGAACGCTGACTGACAAGACGGATCGGGGCGGCGCGGGCCCGGGCAGCGGTGGTGGCCAGGGTCGCCGGGGCGCAGGTGTCGGCCGGCTTTTCCTGGCGACTGGCCGGGCCGACGCGCAGACCCGCCGTTCGGCAGTATCACTCTGTGTATACCGACGCCTCACCGTAGGGTTATGACGGAGCGTAGTCGTTACGGTCGGTCATGGCGCGTAACGCAGCGGAGTAACGGACGGTCGGGCACGCCGCACGCGTATGGCGTAATGCAGATAAAGTGGTTTATGTCCGATTAGTGCTGGGCTCTTGTATGCCTCTGGGCCGGACCGCGTGGGCCAGCCGGGTGCAACCGGTCCGCAACTCTTCCTCACAGAGCGTAACCAACTTACGGTTTTCACAGACGCCGAGCTGGCGCCCGGAAATCACCGGGAGTCACCGGCACAATCTGATCACCTGTGGGGGAGAACAACAATGTCGCACTCCAAGACTTTGGGTCCGTCGGTCGCCGTGGCCGCGGCCCTTCCGGTCACCGGCTCCAACACGATCCTGATGTTCGTGGTGGGCGTCGGTGTGCTGGTCACCGGCCTGCTCCTCATGCGGCTCGCGCGGGTCCGCGCGGACCGGTCCTGAGCGGCCAGGGTCGAGCGGACGGGGCGATCCGATGACCATCTCGGTGCTGAGCGTGCTGCTTCTCGTGGCCTGGCCGGTGTTCAACATCGTGCTGGGTGGCTACGCGGCGTGGGTGGCGACGGCAAGTGAGCGGCGGCGGGCGCGCGGGGAGGCGGCCGGTTCGGCCGGGCGCGCCGACGGTGACCCGGTCACGCCCGAGAGCTTCTGGATTGTGGTGCCGTGCCTCAACGAGGAGCGGGTGGTCGGTCGGACCGTCCGCTCGGCCCTGGCCTTGGCCGCGCCGGGGGCCAGCACGAACGTGCTGGTCATCGACGACGGCTCCGACGACTGCACCACGCTGGTGCTGTCCGGCATCGCCGAGCCGGGCCTGCACGTCCTGCGTCGGCGCCTCCCGGAGGCCCGGCAGGGCAAGGGCGAGGCGTTGAACGCGGCGTACGCGTACATCTCCCGGTGGACCCGCAACGCCGGGCAGGACCCGCGGCGCGTCGTGGTCGGCGTGATCGACGGTGACGGCCGCGGCAGCGAGAACCTGCTCGCCGAGGTCCAGCGGTCGCTGGCGAACCCGCGCCTCGGCGCCGTGCAGGCGCGGGTTCGCATCCACAACCGGAACAAGCTGCTCGGCGCGGTGCAGGACCTGGAGTTCGCCTGCGTCGCGGACGCCAGCCAGACCGTGCGGTCCCGGCTCGGCTCCGTCGGCCTGGGGGGCAACGGGCAGTTCGCCCGGCTGTCCGCTCTCCAGGAGCTCGGCTCCGCCCCGTGGTCCGACTGCCTCGTCGAGGACCTCGAGCTGGGCCTGCGGATGCACCTGCGGGGGATCGGCATCGGCTACGTGTGGCGGGCCTCGATCACCCAGCAGGGCGTCACCGACGTCCGCCGCCTGCTGCGCCAGCGGACCCGCTGGGCGCAGGGCAACCTGCAGTGCATCCGCTACCTGCCGGAGCTGTCCGCGTCGCCGCAGATCCGCAGCCACTCCTTCCTCGAGATGGCGTACTACCTGATCTCCCCGTGGCTGTCCGCCCTCAGCTCCGCCGTGGCGGTGCTGATGTGGGGGTACGCCCTGGTACAGGCCGCGATCGGGACCTCGCCGCTGTTCGGCGGCTCGGCCGCCCTGGGTGCGGCCGCCGGTCTGGTCGCCACGGTGCTGCCCGGGCTGGCCTGGGCCGTCCTGCACCGCGTGCGGCTGCGCGACGAGCGACTGTCCCGCTGCCTGCTGGCCGGCGTGACCTACCCCGCCTTCCTGCTGCTCGGCCTGGCGAGCACCTGGCGCGCCCTGGCCCGCCAGGCGACCGGCCGCAGCGGCTGGGCGAAGACGGAGCGGCTGGCCGAGGAGCCGGTCCTCGCGATGGCGTAACAGCCCGCCACCTTTTCACCCGCACGACCCCTCCCGGTACCGCGCTTCATCGAAACGTGAGGAAAACTCATGTCTGACCTCCCCACCGTCTTCCTGGTCGCCGGCACCCGCCCCGAGGCGATCAAGCTCGCCCCCGTCGCCGCCGAGATGCGCGCCGCCGGTCGGCTGCGCCCCGTCATCGTCGCCACCGGCCAGCACCCGACGATGGTCCACCAGGCGCTGTCCGCCTTCGGTGAGCGGCCGGACGTGCAGCTCGAGCTCGACCGCCGCGACGGCGGGCAGCCCGACCTCCTCGCCGAACTGGTCCGCTCGCTCGACGTGCACCTGGCCGCCGATCGCCCCGCCGCCGTGCTCGTGCAGGGCGACACCACCACGACGCTGGCCGGCGCGATGGCCGCCTTCTGGCGGCAGGTGCCGGTCGTCCACCTCGAGGCCGGGCTGCGGTCCGGTGACCTCGCGGCGCCGTTCCCGGAGGAGGGCAACCGGCGGATGGTCGCCCAGCTCAGCCGGCTGCACCTGGCGCCGACCTCGGGCGCCGCGGCGAACCTGCTGGACGAGGGCGTGCCCGCCGACAACGTGCTGATCACCGGCAACACGGTGGTGGACGCCGCCCTCGCCGTGGCCCGCCAGCGCGCCGCCCTCGCCGAGCCGGCGCTGACCGAGACCGTCGAGGCGGCCGAGGCCGGTCGGATCCGGCTGGTGACGGTCACCGCGCACCGCCGGGAGTCCTGGGGCGAGCCGCTGGACCGGGTGCTCTCCGCCGTCCGCCGCCTGCTCGCGGCGTACCCCGACGTGCACGTCGTCCTGCCCACCCACCCCAACCCGGCGGTCCGCGCCCAGGTGGAGGCGGCGCTGGCCGGGGTCGAGCGCATCGTGCTCACCGGGCCGCTGCCGTACCAGGCGCTGACCCGCCTGCTCGCCGCGTCCTTTCTGATCCTGACCGACTCCGGCGGCATCCAGGAAGAGGCGCCGTCGTTCCGGGTGCCCGTGCTGGTGCTGCGCGAGGTGACCGAGCGGATGGAGTCGGTGAACGCCGGCTGCGCCCGGCTCGTCGGCACCGACGAGGAGCTGATCATGTCGTCCGCGGCGCAGATCCTGGACGACCCCCGGGTGCGGGAGGCGATGGTGGCCGTCGGCAACCCCTATGGCGATGGCCTCGCCGCGCGGCGTACCGAGCAGGCGATCGCCGCCATGCTCGGCCTGGACACGATGCCCGCCGCCATGCCGGCCGGCGGCGCAGCCGCCCCGGTCGCGCAGCCGGCCCCCGCCGCCCTCGTCGCCGCCTGAGCCGGGGAGCGGACGTGCGCAAAATCATCGCCGTGTGTGTCGTGGGGATCGCGATCGCCGCCGGGCTGCCGATGGTGGCCGGCTCGGCGGCCGTCACGAGCCTCCAGGCCCCGACCACCTATTACAGCGGGCCCGGCTACACCGTCGGGGTGTACGGCTCCCGGGTCGTCAAGCAGGACGTCCGGGCCGGCTTCCCGGCGCTGTTCAACGACGGCCGGGGCAAGGTGTGGTTGTCCTACGCCCGCAACCGTGACCTGCCGACCGAGGCGCCGGTCATCGCCACGATGGTGTCCACCGACCGGGGCGCGACCTTCCGTCCGCACCCGGGCGGCGTCAACGTCCAGAACGCGATCCGGGGGGCCGCCGGGCAGGACCTGGCGATCGCCGGCCACGCCCAGATCCTGTCCACGACGCCGCGCCGGGACACCGGGCGGCTCACCGTCTGGCGCGGGCCCGACTGGCGGCCGACGGCCGGCTCGGTCGCCCTGCGCACGCCGACGCGGCCGGGCGCCAACGTGTACTTCAACCAGGGCATCATCCGGTACGGCAGCAGCCTGCTGGCCCCGTACTACGGGCGCTTCGCCGGCGATGTGCCGGGCACCCCGGCGTCCCGGGTCGAGCTCGCGTCCAGCACCGACGGCGTGCACTGGCGCACGAAGGGGACCATCGCGAAGGCGTACCGGCTGGGCAACGGCGACCGGGTCGTCTACAGCGAGACGTCGGTGATCGCCCTGCCGAGCGGCGGGATCATGGCGGTCATGCGCCGGGAGCAGTACACCGCGGCCGGCGCGCGGGTCCGGGCGCTGCCGCTGGTCTACAGCATCTCCATCGATGGCGGCCGGAACTGGAACAAGCCCGCGTACGTCCGGGTGGCCGGCGCGGCACTGGTGCGGGGTGCCCGGCCCCTGGTGCAGCGGATGCCCGACGGCAACTACATGCTCGGCGTGGGCCGCCCGGACAACCGGATCGTGTTCGCCCGGGGCCACCACGCCGACGGCAGCCCGCGCTGGACGACCGAGGTGGTCGCGTACCGCAACTTCCCGACCAAACCCGCCGGCGGCCAGCTGCACCGCGACCTGGGGTCGAGCGGGTACGTGGCGATGACGCCGATCGGCCGGCACACGATGCTGACGGCGTACGACAATTGTGCCCCGGGCTGGGGCTGCCCGGCGCACATGTCCGGTTGGGTGACCGACGCGCGGTCGACGCTCGTGGTCCGCCGGGTGGCGATGGTCAACAGATAGTCCACACACTGTGCGAAGCTGATCGAGTACTCTTCGTATCGGCGAGAGGGGGAAGCCGATGTCCGCACCTGTGCAGCCGGAGCAGCCGACGATCCTGGTCTTCGACGACGAGGAGGACCTGCGCGACGTCATGTGCCGGATGCTGGAACGGCGGGGCTTCACCGCCCTCTCCGCCGGTGACCCCGGCTCTGCGGTGTCCGTCGTCCGCCAGCACACCGGCGACATCCACGTGCTGCTGGCGGATCTGGGCATGCCGGACGCCATCGGCGTCGAGCTGGCCCGCGAGGCCACGGCCGTGCGACCCGACATGCGGGTCCTCTACGTATCGGGCCTGCCCAAGGAGGCGGCCGTGCGGCAGGGGATCCTCGGCGACGAGGCGACGGTGGTGCAGAAGCCGTTCACCACCGACAGCCTGGTCTCCGCCGTCCGGCACGCGCTGGCCGCACCGGCCGGGGCAGGCTGAGCCGCCGCCGGGGCCGAACCAGCCGCGGGCGCTAACCCGCCTCCGGCGCCGGCTGCGGCGTGTCGAGCGCCTCCCGCACCGCGGCCAGCAGCGCGTCCTCGGAGAACGGCTTGGACAGCAGCGCGACACCGGGCTCCAGCGTGCCCTGCTCGGCCAGCACGGGGCGGGCGTAACCCGACATGAACAGCACGCGAAGCCCCGGGCGGCTCGCCCGCATCCGCTCCGCCACCTCCTTGCCGAGCATCTGCGGCATGACCACGTCCGAGACCAGCAGGTGCAGCGGCCCGTCCAGCGCGTCGGCCGTCGCCAGCGCGTCGTTGCCGCGCGGTGCGGTCAGCACGGCGTAACCGTTGCGCTCGAGGATCCGGCGCGTCACCTCGCGCATGGCGTCCTCGTCCTCCACCACCAGCACGGTCTCCCCGCCGCCGGTCCGTCGGGCGGCCGGCCCGGCGTCCTCGGCCGTCGCCGGCCGCTCGTCCGTCGTCGGGATCATGGTGGTCACAGTCGTGCCGACCCCCGGCCGCGAGTAGATCCGCACGTGCCCACCGGCCTGCGTGATGATGCCGTACACCGTGGCCAGGCCCAAGCCGGTGCCCTCGCCCTTCGGCTTGGTGGTGAAGAAGGGCTCGAAGGCGTGCGCGACGACGTCGGAGGGCATGCCGACCCCGGTGTCGCCCACCCTGAGCCGCACGTGCGGGCCGGCGTACATGGTGGGGTGCCGGGCGGCGTACGCCTCGTCGACCATGATGTTGTCGGTCTCGATGGAGAGGGTGCCGCCCGTCGGCATGGCGTGCTTCGCGTTGACGGCGAGGTTCACCAGCACCTGCTCCAGCTGGCCGGGGTCGGCGCGCACCGCCCACAGGCCCTCCTGCAGATTGACGGCGAGCCGCACGTGCTCGCCGATGGTGCGCCGCAGGAGCATTTCCACGTCCTGGACCACCTCGTTGACGTCGAGCACCCGGGGGCGGACCACCTCCCGCCGGCCGAAGGTGAGCAGCTGGTGGGTCAGTGCGATCGCCCGATCCGCGGCCCGCTGGATCTGGCCGATGTCGCGGTGTGCGGACTCCCAGCGCGCCTCGCCGCCGTCGATGGCGTCCTGCAGCTCCTCCTCCACGAAGGCGCTGTAATTCAGGATCACGGCGAGCAGGTTGTTGAAGTCGTGCGCCACGCCGCCGGCGAGCTGGCCCAGGCTCTCCAGCCGCTGCCCCTGTTGAAGCTGTGCCTCCAGCCGTTCCCGCTCGGCCTGCGCCTTCAGGCGTTCGCGTTCCGCGGCGGCCTCCAGGCGGTCCGTGACGTCGCGGATGGAGGCCGACACGATCAGGCCGTCTTCCGTCTCCAGGCTGCTCAGGCTGATTTCGGCGGGGAACTCGCTGCCGTCCCTGCGGCGGGCGGTGAGCTGGGTGTCGCCGTGGCCCATGGGCCGCGGCTGGGGGTCGGCGAAGTACCGGTCGCGCATGCCGATGTGGCTGGTGCCGAGCGAGGCCGGCACCAGTACCTCCACCGGCTGGCCGATCAGCTCGTCGCGGCGGTAGCCGAGCAGCCGCTCGGACTGGGCGTTGGCCAGCACGATCCGGCCGTCCACGCCCACCCCGACAATCGCGTCGGGCGCCGCCTCGAGCAGGCCCTGGAACTTCGCCTCCGCCCTCTCCTGCTCGCTGAGGTCGCGGGAGACCGACGCGGCGCCCACGATGGTCCCCATGCTGTCGATCACCGGGGAGAGGCTCAGCGACACGGCGAGGAGCCGGCCGCCCTTGCGCCGGCGGCGGGTGCGGAAGCGGGCCACCCGTTCGCCGTTGGAAATCCGCTCCAGCAGTTCCCGCTCCGCCTCCTGGGCGGCCTCCGGGACGAGCTTGATGACGTGCTCGCCGACGATCTCGGCCGCGGCGTACCCGTAGATCCGCTCCGCGGCGGCGTTCCAGCTGGTGATCACCCCGGCCGGCGTCATGCCCATGACCGCGTCGTCGGACGACTCGATGATCGAGGCCAGCCGGGCTTGGGCCTCGGCGGCCGCGTGCCGGTCGGTGACGTCGCGGACGGCGGCGGCGACCAGCCGCTCGTTGCCCGTGTCGATGGCGGACAGGGAGATCTCGGCGGGGAACTCGCTGCCGTCGCGGCGGCGGGCGGCCAGGGCCATCCCGTGGCCCATCGGCCGCGGCCGCGGGTCGCGCAGGTAGCGTTGGCGGTGCATCGGGTGTACGGCCCGGGCGGCCGCCGGCACGAGGATCTCGATCGGCTGCCCCACCAACTCCTCGCGCTGGTAGCCGAACAGGCGTTCGACCTGCGCGTTCACCAGTGCTATCCGGCCGTCCTGAGCGACCAGGACGATGGCGTCCGGGGCGGCCTCCAGGAGATCCGGGGAGCGGAGCGTTGAGGCCTCGAACACGGCACTGACCCCCCCAGCCTCGACACGCTGCGTATTCATTCTTGCACGCAGAGCGATGATGCCGCGAAGGCTCGTTTCCTCAGATGGCCGAGCGCGGGGCCGATCTGACCTCCGCATCGAAAAGGGAGGTACGCCGTGGAAGAGCTGAACGAGATCGTCCAAGAGTTCCTGGTTGAAAGCCACGAGAACCTCGACCAGCTGGACGGGGACCTGGTAGCGCTCGAGCAGGACCCGCAGTCCCGTGAGCTCCTTTCGCGCATCTTTCGAACGATTCACACCATCAAAGGCACCAGCGGCTTCCTGGCGTTCAACCGGCTCGAGGCCCTGACCCACGCGGGCGAGTCGCTGCTGTCGCGGCTGCGCGACGGCGTCCAGCCGGTGACGCCGGCGACGACGAGCACGCTGCTCGCCATGGTCGACGGGGTGCGCGCGTTGCTCGCCTCGGTCGAGGCCGACGGCACCGAGGGCGACGTCCAGGTCGACGAGGTCATCGCCGTGGTGAACCGGCAGATCGGCGCGCCCGGCATGCCGGCCGCCGACCCCGGCCCCGCCGAGGCCGACGCGCCCGCTCAGGCCGACGCGCCCGCTCAGGCCGACGCGCTGGCGACCTGGGTCCCGGCGCAGACGTCCGACCCCGGCGAGGGTGGCGCCGTCGACGGTGCCGCGGCCGTGGTCGAGGACGCCGCCGCGGACATCCGCCGCCCGATCGGCGAGCTGCTCGTGGAGACCGGCAACGCCGTCGAGTCGGACGTGGTCTGGGCGCTCCAGCGCCAGATCGAGGGCGACGACCGCCGGCTCGGCACGATCCTCGTCGACGAGGGCCGGACGATGACCACGGCGGTCAACGAGGCGCTCGCCGCCCAGGGCAAGCGCAGCGTCGCCGATAGCGCCATCCGCGTCGACGTGGACCTGCTCGACACGCTCATGAACCTCGTCGGTGAGCTGGTGCTGGTCCGCAACCAGCTGGTCCGGGCGGCCTCCGAGGCCGCCGAGCCGGTGATCGTGCGGACCACCCAGCGGCTCAACCTGATCACCAGTGAGCTGCAAGCGGGCATCATGAAGACCCGCATGCAGCCCATCGACCACCTGTGGTCGAAGCTGCCGCGGGTCGTGCGCGACCTCAGCCAGGTCTGTGGCAAGCAGGTGCGCCTCGCCACGGTCGGCAAGGAGACCGAGCTGGACCGCAGCCTGCTGGAAGCGGTGAAGGACCCGCTGACGCACCTCGTGCGCAACGCGATCGACCACGGCGTCGAGGACCCGCAGCAGCGCGTCGCCGCCGGCAAGGACCCCGAGGGCACGCTCACCCTGCGGGCGTACCACGAGGGCGGCCACGTCACGGTCGAGGTCACCGACGACGGCGCCGGCATCGACGCCGAGCGGGTCCGCCAGACGGCCATCGCCCGCGGCGTCGTGCGCCCGGACGTCGCGGCCCAGATGGAGCCCCGCGAGATCATGATGATGGTCTTCCAACCGGGCTTCTCCACCGCGAAGGCGGTCACCAACGTGTCCGGCCGGGGCGTCGGGATGGACGTCGTCAAGACGAACATCGAGCGCATCGGCGGCGCGGTGGACGTGGAGTCGACCCTCGGCATGGGCACCACCTGGCGGCTGACGATCCCGCTCACGCTGGCGATCATCCAGGCGCTCACTATCGAGTGCGCCGGCGAGCGCTACGTGGTGCCGCAGGTGGCCGTGCACGAGCTGGTCTTCATCGACGGGCAGTCGACCCGCATCGAGTACGCCTCCGGCGCCCCGGTCTACCGCCTGCGGGGCAGGCTGCTGCCGCTGGTCCGGCTCGACTCGACGCTCGGCCTGCCCGCGTCCACGGACGACGAGGGCGTGTACGTCGTCGTCCTGCAGGCCGACGGCCGGCGCTTCGGAGTGCTCGTCGACCGGGTGCTGAACACCGAGGAAGTGGTGGTCAAGGCCCTCACCGCGCGGTTCAAGGACATCGGGATGTACGCCGGGGCGACCATCCTCGGCGACGGCAAGGTGGCCCTGATCCTGGACGTGCCGTCGCTCGCCCGCCGCTCGCACCTGGCTGGCGGGGCCGAGCGGGAAGCCGCCGTGCCCCCAGTGGAGACGGCGACCGCCGGCGCGGTGGACCGCCTCCTGGTCACCGGGGTCGGCGACCGGCGGGTGGCGATCCCGCTGGACATGGTCACCCGGCTGGAGGAGTTCCCGGTGGACCGCATCGAGCGAGTGGGCAGCCGGGAGGTGGTCCAGTACCGCGACCGGATCCTGCCGCTGGTGCGCCTGTCGTACCTGCTGGGCGCCGTCGGCGACGAGCAGGGGGAGACCGTCTCGGTGGTCGTCTACACCGAGCGCCAGCGCAGCGTCGCCCTCGTGGTCGACAAGATCGTGGACATCGTCGAGACGGTGGCCGCCGCCGGCAACGTGGACGACGACGGCCTGATCGGCTCCGCCGTCATCGGGTCCCGGGTGACCGAGCTGCTCGACGTGCGGCGGGCGATCCTGGCCGCCGACCCGCACTTCTACTCCGACATGCCGACCGAGCTGGTGGAGGCGTGAGATGACGAGCCGCCAGTACGCGACGTTCGAGGTGGCCGATCAGCTCTTCGGCGTCGAGGTCGGCGAGGTGCAGGAGGTTCTGTCCTTCTCCGAGTACACCTCGGTGCCGCTGGCCCCGCCGGCCGTGGGCGGCCTGTTCAACCTGCGCGGCCAGGTCATCGCGGCGGTGGACCTGCGGGTCCAGCTCGGGCTGACCGGGCAGACGCTGGAAGGGCCGGTCATGAACGTCATCCTGCGCGGCGACGACGGACCGGTGAGCCTGCTGGTGGACCGCATCGGTGAGGTCTTGGACCTGGACGAAGGGTCCTTCGAGCCGCCACCGGACAACCTCACCGGGCCGGCCCGCAAGCTGGTGGTCGGGACGTTCAAGCTGGCCGACCGGCTGATGCTCGCGCTGGACGTCAACGCCGCGCTGGACACCTGCAGCGCCGCCGCCTGACCGACGCACGTACGTGCCCGCCCCCGGCCCGGTAGGCCGTCGCTCGCGCGGCGGCCTACCGGCATGCCGACCCGCCAGCCGCGACCGGAGGTCAAGGTGTACACCCTGGTGAGCGCCCCGGTCCTCGGGTTCGACCTGACGCGACTCGACGGCGGGTCGGCCACGGCCGAGGTGCTGCTGCGCGCGCTCGTGCTCACGGCCGAGGACCTGCCGGTACTGGCGGCCCAGTTCACCGACCGCACGGAGCGGGCGCAGTGGTGGCTGGACGTGGAGGAGGCGGCGGGACGGCTGGCGTCGGTCCGGGACTTCGGGCCCGGCGGGGACACCGCGCAGCTCCTGCACGTCGTGGAACGCGCTCCGATCGGTACGGTCGACGGCCTGCTGCACCTCGTACGCCACGACGTGCTGGCCTGGACGTGGACCGGCGCCGGGCCGCTCACCCGGCAGAGCGACGAGGCCGCCGCCGCGACCGGCCTGTTGTGCGACGCGGCCGTGGCGGCGTACCTGCGGGACCTGCTGCCCGTCAACACCCGCCGGCACCTCGGCGCCGGGTGGGTGGCCGCCGTGCGGCGGCTGCCCGGAAACGCGCCGATCGACCTCGGCCCGCACCACTACGCCGTGTCCGCGCTGCTCGACCGGCTGCGCACGTTGCGCCCGGACGACGCGGCCCGGCTCTCCCGGGCGGCCGGCGACGCGCGCCGCACCAGTACCACCGGCTGGGCCGGGGCGGTGCACTCGGCGTCCTGGGCGGCCTACCTCTCCGACCGGGTGCGGACCGCCGCGGCCGGCCAACTGCTGCTGGTCCAGGCGCTGGACAACGGCGTGGTGCCGGTCGCCGCCCGCGCCGCGGGGGTGTGGAACCTGCTCAGCGGTGCGGTGCAGGCCCTGGTGGTGCGAGACCTGCTGGACGCCGGCACGGCCCACCGCCTGATGGCGCCGGTCGTCGCCGTGCTCGGGCCCGTCTGGCTCACCTGACTCCTTATTCGATTGGTCGCAGGGCCGATAGGTATGAGGTGGCCACCCGGGCCACCGACAGTCCGGTCGCGCGGTCGCCGCCCGGTGCGGACAAACCTGCGAGGCAAGGCGGGGCGACGTGGTTTCAGTGCTCGTGGTTGACGACTCGGTCGTCGTCCGCCGCCTCGTGGTGGACGCGCTGTCGGGTGGACCGGACATCACCGTCGTCGGCACGGCGGCGAACGGCCGGCTGGCCCAGACCAAGATCGACCAGCTCCGCCCCGATGTCGTCACGATGGACATCGAGATGCCGGAGATGGACGGCATCGCCGCCGTCCGGGAGCTGCGGAAGCGACACCCGCGCCTGCCGGTGATCATGTTCAGCACGCTGACCGCCGCCGGCGCCAGCGCCACGCTGGACGCGCTCGCGGCGGGCGCCACCGACTACGTGACGAAGCCAGCGAACGTCGGCAGCGTGTCGGCCGCCATGCAGGCCGTCCGCGAGCAGCTCATCCCGCGGATCCACGCGCTCGGCGGCCGGCGTACCCCCGCCCCACCGCGACCCATGGGTCTGCCGGCGGCCGGTCGCGCCGGCG
>DASQDS010000178.1:0-1958 GCA_035634075.1 Pilimelia sp.
CTGGCTGCTGCTCGCGGTCGGCGTCCTCGCGGGCCTCACGCTGGTCCTGTCGATCCCGGCGGACGGCCCGGCGGCCTGGCTGCGCGCCGTCCTGTGGTGGCCGGGCTACGGCCTCCTCCTGCTCGTCCTCTTGCTCTTCCCCGGCGGCCGGCCAGGCTCGCGCGGGTGGGCCGGGTTGGCGGCCTGGCTGTCGATGACGGTGGTGGCCGGCACGGTGGCGTTGGCCTCGCTGGAACTGCGCGCACCCGGCCTGATCAGTGGCGACGCGCGGGTCGCCGCCGGCTGGGACCGCGCCGTCTTCCTCGGCGCGTCGCTTGCCCTGGTGGCCGGCGGCGCACTCACCATCGTGGCCGCCGGGGTGCGGGTGCTGCGGGCGCCGGCCGCGGGGCGTGGGCCGCTGCTGTGGGCCGCGGTCAACATCCTGCTGCTGGTCGTCGTCATGGTGCTCGACGCGGTGGCTGACGTGTCCACGGCCTGGCTGGCCGGCGCGCTGGCGATCCCGGCGGTCACGACTGTCGGCGTGCTGCGCTACGGGCTCTACGACATCGGCCTGCTGGTGCACCGCTCGCTGCTGTACGGGCCGCTGACCGTGCTGGTCATCGTGGTGTACGCCGGCGTCGTAGCGCTCGCCGCCCGGCTCGCGCCCGCCGCGGCCGCCCCCGCCGCGGCCGCCGTTACGGTGATCGCCGTGCTCCCGCTGCGCCAGGCCGTCCAGGCGCTGCTGGAACGCAGCCTGTACGGGCAGCGCGCCCGGCCGTACGAGCTGGTCTCCCGGATCAGCCGGCGGATCAGCCAGGCGGGCACCCCGGAGCAGATCCTCGCCGAGGCCGTGACGGCCATCGGCGACGGCCTGCGGGCGCCCTACGCGGCCGTGCGCCTCGGTTCGCGTACCGCATCGCCCGGGTGGCCGACCGGCGACCCGGCCGGCGGCCCGACCGCGGCCCATGGCCGGCGGCGGCCCTGGCCCGTCGCCACGCTGACGTTGACCCACCGCGGCGCGCCCATCGGGCAGCTCTTCGTCCAGCAGCGCGGGCCGGACGAGCCGTGGTCCCGCCGGGAATCCGCCCTCCTGCGTGACCTCGCCGGCCAGCTCGGCCCGGTGGCCGCCGCCGTGCGGCTCACCCACGAGCTGCGGGCCGCCCGCGAGCGGCTCGTGGGCGCGCGCGAGGAGGAGGCCCGGCGGCTCCAGCGCGACCTGCACGATGGCATCGGCCCCACCCTGTCTGGGGCCCGCATGCTGGTACGCGCGGGCCGGGCGCAGGCGGGTGGCGGCGCGGTCGTGCAGACGCTGGACCGGCTCGAAGAGGGCCTCGCGGACGCCGCGGTGGAGGTCCGGCGCATCCTCGACAACCTGCGCCCACCGGCGCTGGACCGCGGCCTGGCCGCGGCGCTGGACACCGCGGCGCGGCGCCACCGCTCGCCCCTGCTCGACGTGGCTCTCACGGTGCGCGGCGACCTCGCCGACCTGCCCGCGGCGGTCGAGGTCGCCACCTACCGGGTGGTGGACGAGGCGCTCGCGAACGTCGTCCGGCACGCCCGCGCGGCGTCGGCGCTCGTGACGGTGGTCCGGGAGCCGGACCGGCTGACCGTGGCGGTGCGCGACGACGGCATCGGCGGTGCGGCCGCCCGGGCCGGCGGCGTCGGGCTGGAGTCGATGGCGCAGCGCTGCGCGGAGCTGGGCGGCACGCTCCGCCTCGTCGGGCACACGCCTGGGACCGGCGTCGTGGCCGTCATCCCGCTTGGCTGAGCTGCCGCCGGGTCGGTGGCGCTGAGGCGGCGATCAGCTCTGCGCGGCCGGACAGGCCGAGCTTGCGGTAGACGTTCTCCAGGTGCTTGCCCACGGTGCGCCCGCTGATGCCCAGCGCCCGCCCGATCTGCTGGTCGGTGGCCGCCGTGGCCACCCAGCCGACGACCTGCCGCTGCCGCGGCGTCAACGCGCCGCCCGAGACGCCGTGTGA
>DASQDS010000179.1:0-1986 GCA_035634075.1 Pilimelia sp.
GGCGGCTTCTTAGGGGCCGACCTGATCCGGGATGCGGTGGTGTGGAGGTCTCAAGCCGGCGGGCCCGCTCCCGATGGGGTCCGGCGTCGGATGGTCACTAAAGCGGCCGCCGGGCTCCCTACCGCCGGGTGGTGGCGGGACGGGCGCCCGGCGGCACCCGGGCCGGCAGGCCTGACTGGACGCGTACGGTCAGGCCTGCCGGCGCCAGGTCCCACGCGCTGCCCACGGGCGAGGAATTACGGGGCCAGTCGGACCAGGCCGGTCTGGCGCTCGCTGTCGGCCGCGATGACGACCCGGTTGCGGCCGGCGCGCTTCGCCTCGTAGAGCGCCGCGTCCGCCCGCGCCACCAACTCGTCGGCCGGCTCGCCGGCCCACTGGGCCACGCCGGCGGAAAGGGTCTGGCCCATTGGCGTGGCCGCCCGCAGCCGCTCCACCACCTCGGCCGCCTCGGCCGCCGGCACGCCGAGGACGAGCGCTCCGAATTCCTCCCCGCCGTAGCGGGCGAGCAGGTCGCCGGCGCGCATCCCGCCGTACCAGGTGGCCGCGGCCGTCCGCAGCAGGTCGTCGCCGGCCTGGTGGCCGTGCTCATCGTTGAAGTGCTTGAAATTGTCGAGGTCGAGCATGGCCACCACCACGGGGAGCCCGCTGCGGCGCGCCCGCGCCAGTTCCCTGCGCAGCGCGGCGTCCCAGGCGCGCCGGTTCGGCACCCCGGTGAGCCCGTCGGTGTGTGCCAGGGCGGCCAGCTGGAGGGCCTGGTGCTGGATCTGGCGCATCAGCCCGGCCATCCGGGCGACGACGAGCAGGCACAGCACGGCGGCGCCGCCGCCGACCGCCGGCCAGTCGATCGTGGCCGGGTCGCGCCAGCCCTGCTCGATCAGCACCGCCGGGGCCAGCAATGAGGAAGCGGCAAGGACGGCGAGGCGGGCGGCGCCGAGCCCGGCCGGGCGGACGGCGCCGCCGGGCGGTGGCGCGGTGGCCGAGGGATGCAGGGCGGCCGCGGCGAGGGCGAGGGGGGCCAGGAGCGCCGCGACCGCCGCCGGGAGCGCCCGGTCCGCCAGGCCGGGCGCCAGCGTGTCGGCGACGAGCATGGCGGCGGGTACGCCGGCCAGCAGCCAGGCGGAGGCGGTGCGCCGCCCGCCGACGGTTCCCGGCAGCAGGGACAGCAGGAGCAGCAGCACGTCGGCGGCGGGGTAGGCCAGCGCCACGGCCCGGTCGGCCGGTCCGAGGGCGGGCGTGTCGGCAAGTGGGCGGACGGCGTACGTCCAGGCGAGCAGCGTCAGGCCGGTCGCGACGATGCAGGCGTCGATCAGCCGTCCCGCCTCGGGCGCGCCCCGCCGGTCCCGCACCCGGAGCGCGACGCCGGCGACGAGCAGCGGGTAGCCGGCCAGTGGAAGGAGCGCGGTCGGGTGCCCCGCGGCCGGCCAGGCGGCGTACCGCAGCAGCCAGCCCAGCAGCCCCGCGGCCAGCAGCCACCAGGCGGTCCGGCCCGCGGCCCGCGGCCCCGCCCGACGGATCCGCAGCCGCTCAGGCCGTGGCATGCGCATACTGAGGTAATCGGCGTCCCGAGCCATCGGCTGAGCCCTCTTCCATGTGCGCGCTACTGGCCGTGGCTCCACCGCTGGGCCGGCGTGCCGTTGCAGCCGTACTGCTGCATCTGCAGGCCGGCTTCCGCCCGGGCGCCCGGGACGTCGAGGCACTTTCCGGTGCTCGCGCTGATGAGGGCGAGCACGTCGCCCGCCGGTTCGACGCGCCACCGCTGGTGCGGAGCGTCCTCGCAGCGCCAGAGCACCACCGGGACCCCGTCGCCGGACTGCCCGCCGCTCACGTCCAGGCACTGGCCGGTGGCCGCATTCACCACCGTCACCGCGGCCGCGTCGCCGTCCAGCCGCCATCGCTGCTCGGGCGTGGCAGCGCACGGCGCCTGCTGCACCGCCGCGCCGTCGGGGTTGTCCCCCGGTACCGCCACCAGGCACAGCGAGGTCGCCT
>DASQDS010000180.1:0-8044 GCA_035634075.1 Pilimelia sp.
GACGATGACGTAGACGCCGGCGGCGACCGCGTTGTTGATGATCCGCTCGACCTGCCCGCGGGCCCTTGCCGGGTCGCTGAGGTAGGCACCGGCCGGCTCCACGCCCATCGCGGCGCGGATGACGGTCAGGCCCCAGTTGTCCCGCATCCAGGTCAGCGCGGACAGGTTCTCCGCGTAACCCCGGCTCTCCCAGTTCAGCCACATGCTGCTCACACCACGCAACTGCACCTGCGAACCGTTGCTCGCGCACATCCGGGTGCCGCAGACCCGCAGCTGCCCGACGCGCGCGACGGGGGTGGCCCCCGGCGGCGGCGGGGGCGGCGGACCGGCGGGGCGCGTCGGCGTCGGCGCGGCGCGGGTCGGCGGCGGACCGCCGGTCGGCGACGGGCCGCCTGTCGGGGTGGTGCCGCCGGTGCAGGCGCGGCCGTTGACCGAGCAGCTGATCGGCGTGCCGGAGCCGGTGGCGGTGAAGCCGAAGCTGGTGGACGCGCCGGCGGCCAGGTTGCCGTTCCACGACTCGTTACGGAACGTGTAGGTGCTGCCCGAGTTGGTGCGGACGGCGTTCCAGGAGGAGCCGATCGTGGTGCCGGCCGGCAGGGTCAGCTGCACCTGCCACGAGGAGATGGCCGCGGACGTGTCGTTCCGGACCGTGACGTTGCCCTGGTAGCCGCTGCCCCACGAGTTCACCACCGTGAAGGTGGCGGTTTCCGCGCTGGCTGGCAACGCGGTGAGCGCGACGGCGCCGGCGACGGCGCCGGCGAGCCCGACGGCCGCGATGAGTTTGAATTTCCGCATTGACGTGCTCCGTGGTGTTGAGGGGGCGGTGGTAGCGGGTAGAGACCTATCACCACGGTGGACGGTATCGATAGACAACGATTTGGTCAAGATTATCTTGCGCTTTGATCCGGTGCCGGGAACACGATTTCCGGCGACTGGCACCGCGCGCGCCCGATGGGATACCATGCCCACTTCGTCGTGATTCCCGACCCGGCCGGCAAGGCACAGCCACTTTATGTAGTCGCCGAGCCACTTAGCGTGATGCAGCCCCCGGGGCAGCGGGCCCTCCGATCGACGCGCGACGATACCAGCAGCCGCACGGCGTGCGGCTGCGCTTGAGCTGAGGCAACGGCACGCATCGGCTTATTGCCGACGAAGCCGGTTAAGCGCCCATTTCAGCACCGACCAGACAGGTTCGAGATCCGTCCCGGTTGCGGCAGGACCGGTGTCGGCCGCGCACGCTTGCCTCCGCCTGACTGGCCACTCGACTGGCCCTCCTCGGCCGTGGTTATCGACCGTACGGTCGATGTGCCGCACTTCTGCGCGCCAGACCATTTACGAACGTGCCCGCGTCATTGCAGTGAGTATTGAACACGCACTTCCTCCGAGCCGGCGAGAGCCACTCGGATCGGTCAACCGATCGCCCTCATCGAGGAGGCTGATCGGACTCCCCGCCGGTCATCGGGCACGGAAATGATCTCGCCACCACAAGCAGCGGCCGGTTCTCCTCGGCTCGCTCGCGCTTGCCGGCTCAGGAGGAACGATGAGGCTGTTCAATAACGGCGGGTCCCTACGGCGGTGGCGCACCCTCGGGCCGCCCGCCGTCCTGCTGCTCCTGCTCGGTCTCGGCGTCGCCGTGGGGCAGCCGCCGGCCACCACGCGGGTGACCACGCCGGATGCGGCCGCCCCGCACCTGCACGCACCGGCCTGGGACATCGTCCCGGCGGCGGTGGCCGAGCCCCTGCCGGTCAGCCGGGCGCGGTGGACGGCGCCGGGCGGCGCCGGCAGCCAGGCGGCCGCGGCGTTCGACGACGACCCCGACACGGTCTGGAACAGCGCGGAGGAGGCGCCGCCCGGGCGGGCGCTGCCGCACAGCTTCGTCATCGACATGAACGCCAACGTCCCGGTCGCCGGCCTGACCTACCTGCCGCGCCGCGCCAACGGCAATGGCAACGGGTTGGAGCGCCGCATCGCCCAGTTCCGCATCGAGCTGAGCGACGACGGCGCCACCTGGTCCGAGCCGGTCGCCACCGGCACCTTCGCCGACGACGACACCCTGAAGTCCACCACGTTCACCCCGCAGCTGGCCCGCTTCGTGCGGCTGACCGCGCTGACCCCCGCCGGCGGCGGGATGAACCCGGTCAGCGCCGCCGAGATCAACGTGCTCGCGGCCGCGGACCTGGCCCTGCCCCGCACCGGCTGGACGGCGACGGCCAGCAGCTTCGAGAACGTCAGCGCCAACACGCCGCCCGGCAACGTGCTCGACGGCAGCACCGCCACGATGTGGCACAGCAAGTACAGCGCGCCCGCGGACGCGCTGCCGAACGACATCACGATCGACATGAAGGCCACCAAGACCGTCACCGGCCTGAGCTACCTGCCGCGGCAGGACGCCTCGCCCAACGGCCGGATCGGCCAGTACCGCATCGACGTCAGCGCGAACGGCACGAGCTGGACCGCCGTCTCCAGCGGCACGTGGGCCGACAGCAACGTCGTCAAGACCGTCACCTTCACGGGCGCCTCGGCGCGGTACGTCCGCCTCACCGCGCTGACCGAGGCGGGGGCGCGCGGCCAGTGGACCAGCGCGGCCGAGATCAACATCCACGGTTCCGGCACGACGACGACGCCCTCCACCGGCGGTCGGTGGGGCGCGCCGATCACCTTCCCGCTGGTGCCGGTGGCGGCGGCCATGTTGCCGAACGGACGGCTGCTCACCTGGTCGTCGCATAAGGCGGACAGCTTCGGGGGCTCCGGCCTGACGGTCACGGCGACGTACAACCCGGTTACCGGAGCCGTCACCCAGCGCACCGTCACCAACACCGGCCATGACATGTTCTGCCCGGGCATCTCCGCCCTCCCGGACGGCCGGGTGCTGGTCAGCGGTGGCGACGACGCCGGCAAGAGCAGCATCTACAACGCCACCACCGACACCTGGACCACCGGGCCGGCGCTGGCGATCGCCCGGGCGTACCAGTCCACCACCACACTCTCCGACGGTCGGGTCTTCTCCATCGGCGGCTCCTGGCGCGGTGGCCAGGGCGGCAAGCACGGCGAGATCTGGTCGGCGACGGGGGGCTGGCAAAAACTGTCCAGCGCCCCGGTCACGCCCATGCTGACGGCGGACCGGCAGGGCGTGTACCGGGCCGACAACCACGCCTGGCTCTTCGGCTGGTCGGGCGGCCGGGTGCTGCAGGCCGGGCCGAGCAAGGCGATGAACTGGTACGGCACCACCGGCAACGGCAGCGTCACCGCCGCCGGCGCCCGCGCGGCCGACCCCGACGCCATGAACGGCACCGCGGTCATGTACGACGCCGGGAAGATCCTCACGCTCGGCGGCGCACCGCACTACCAGGACTCCAGCGCGACGGCCAACGCCCACGTCATCAGCATCAGCGGGACCAGCACGGTCACGACCCGCAAGGTCGGCTCCATGGCGTACGCCCGGGCGTACCACAACAGCGTGGTGTTGCCGGACGGCAAGGTCCTCGTGGTCGGCGGCCAGGCGTACGCCGTCCCGTTCTCGGACAACACCTCGGTGCGCAACGCGGAACTGTGGGACCCGGCAACCGAGACGTTCACCACGATGGCGGCGGCCGGCGTGCCGAGGAATTACCACAGCGTCGCCGCCCTGCTGCCGGACGGGCGGGTCTTCGCCGGCGGGAGCGGGCTGTGCGGCACCTGCTCGACGAACCACTTCAACGGCGAGATCTTCACCCCGCCGTACCTGCTCAACAGCGACGGGACCCTGCGGTCCCGGCCGGCCATCACCAGCGCGCCGGCCACCGCGACATACGGCGCCGCCGTCACGGTGGCGACCGACCGGGCGGTGAGCCGGTTCTCGCTGGTGCGGCTCGGCACGGCCACCCACACGGTCAACACCGACCAGCGGCGGATCGGCCTGACGCCGACCGCGGTGACGGGCGGGTACCAGCTGTCCATCCCCACCGACCCGGGCGTCGTCCTGCCCGGCTACTACATGTTGTTCGCGCTGGACGCCAACGGCGTACCGAGCGTCTCCCGGACCATCCAAATCCGCTGACAGTGCGCCCCCCGGCCCGGCCGGGGTCACCCGGCCGGGCCGGGTGACCCCGGCCCGTGGTTCGTCGGCGTGATCAAGGGATCCGTGCCATCGCAGGCGGCGTGTCGTGGCACGAATCACTTGATCACGCGGTGCGGGGCGGTGGGACCCAGTGTGATCAGCGGCCGGTCGTCGGCCTAGTGTTGCGGTGTGCCCTGGGAACCGACACCTGAGCAGCAGCGCCTCCTGGATGAGGCCGCCGCGCACTTCCGTCGGGCCGACGACCACGAGCGGCTCGGCTGGGTCGCGGTCGCGGAGACCGTGGCCAGCGGCGTCCCGCTGGAGGCCATCGTCGAGCACGTGCCGCGCGGGCCGGCCGCCGTCTCCCGGCACCTCGCACCGGCCGCGTCCGACGCCGCCCGCGCCGCGCACCCGTAGGCGGTCGTCACCCCTTGTCGGCGCCGGCGGTGAGCCCTTCGGTCAACAGCCGCTCGGCGGCGAAGAACAACACCACGATGGGCAGGGTGAGTACGACCGAGCCGGCCATCAGCACCGTCTTGCTCACCTCGATGCCGCCGGACAGCTGCGCCAGGCCCAGCGACACCGTCCAGTCGTTGCGGTCCTCGACGAGGAACAGCAGGGCGAAGAGGAACTCGTTCCAGGCGATCATGAAGACGTACAGCGCATTCGCCATCACCGCCGGCGCGGCCAGCGGCAGGATGATCTTGCGGATCGTCTGCAGCCGGCTGTAGCCGTCGACCGCCGCCGCCTCCTCCAGGCTCTCCGGGATGGTGGTGAGGTAGTTGCGCAGCATGTAGATCGAGACGGGCACGGTCTGCGCGATGTAGACGATCGTCAGCCCGCCCAGCGAGCCGCGCAGCCCGAGCCGTGTGAACAGCACGAACAGCGGGATGGCGAGCAGGATCGACGGAAACAGGTAGACCGACAGGAACAGGAAGTGGACCTGCCGGCGCCCGACGAACCGCAACCTGCTGACCGCGTACGCGCCGGGGATCGACACGAGCAGCGTGAGCGCGGTGGCCGCGACCGACACCATGGCCGAGTTCGCGAGGAAGCGCAGGAAACCCTGGCCACCGTCGCCCGCGGGGGTCAGGACGTCGCGGTAGGTCTGCACGGTCCACTCGGCGGGCGCCGCCCACAGCCGACCCGGGTTCTGCAGGACTTCCTCGATGGGGCGCACCGAGAGCAGCAGCATGTAGAGGAAGGGAAACAGGGTCACCAGCACGAGCACGGCGATGACCAGCCGGCGCAGCACGCCGAAGAGCCGGCTCTCGAACGTCGCCCGGTCCATCAGTCCGGCCCGCCTTCCACGCGGGGGGCCAGAAACCTCAGGTAGATCGCCAACAACACGATCAGGCCCACCGCCAGGACCAGCGCCTGCGCGGAGGCCGCACCGATGTCGAAGCGCGCGGTGAGGAACTGGTACACCCGCACGCTGACCACCTCCGTCCCCGCGCCGCCCCCGGTGAGCAGGTAGACGTCGTCGAACTTGTTGAACGTCATGATGAAGCGCAGCACCGTCAACAGCGCGATCACGGGGCCGAGCTGCGGCAGCACGACGTGCCGGAAGGTCTGCGTGGGCGCGGCCCCGTCGACGCGGGCGGCCTCCTCCAGATCGGCCGGCACGGCCTGCAGCCGGGCCAGCAGGAACAGGAAGGCGAATGGAAAGTATCGCCACGCCTCGAACGCGATGACGGTCAGCAGGGCGAGCGGCACGTCGACCTGCCAGCCGAACAGGGACAACGCGTACTCCCGCTGGCTGAGGAACGCGATCGGCCGGTCCCAGCCGAGGAACCGCGTACCCCAGTTGTTGGCGATGCCGAACTGCGGGCTGAGCATGATCTCCCAGACGAACGTCACGGCCACGACCGGGGCGACGTAGGGCAGCAGCACGGACGCGCGGACGAACGTGCGGCCGCGGAACCTGCCGCGCAGCGCGAGCGCGGCGATCAGGCCGAAGAGGATCGAGAAGAACGTCGCGCCGACGGTGTACGCGAGCGTGGTCCACAGCGACGACCAGAAGCCCGGCGAGGTGAGCACCGCTTCGATGTTGGCGAGGGTGTACTGGCCGAAGACGCCGGCCCGGCGGATGTTGATCAGCCGGATCCGCTGGAAGGCAAGCATCACCGTCCAGAGGATCGGCAGCACGACCACCACCAGCACCACGATCAACGTCGGCGACAGGTAGATGAGGCCGGCCCGGTTCTCCTGTTGTCGGCGGGTCGGTGGGCGCCGGCCGGCCGGCCGGCGGCGCTCGGGCGGCGCCGCCGGCGGGGTCCCGCGGGTGTCGACCATCTCTCTACTCGAGCGACTTCTGGATCGTCTTCACGTCCTCGGCGGCGCGCCGGGCGGCGCCGCGCGCGTCGAATTCTCCGCTGGTCAGCGCGTTGATGGCCTTGGGGACGGGGAGTTCGCTGAGCGTGGCGCCGACGAGCTCGCCCTGCTTCTGGGGGAATCCCCAGCGCTGGAACGTGTCCGGGCTCTTCTGCAGGATCTCGATCACCTCCTTCGGGTAGACCTCGCCCAGCGGCTTCTTCGTGTCGACGCCCGCCGGCAGGCCGTTCCACGCGGTGGTGAACTTGGCCGCGTCCTCCTTCGTGCCCCGGCGCACCGGGAACTTGCCCTCGGGCGCGATGCCGAGCCAGTCGGCGTACCCCTCGTTCATCATGTAGGCGACGAAGGCGCGCGCCGCCTCCGTCTGGCTGCCGTCCTTGGTGACGGTCCAGCTCGTGATCTCGCCGAACTGGCCGGGCTGGCCGGCCGGGCCGGCGATCGCCGTGACGATCCCGCTGTTCTTGGCGAGGAACGCCTTGTCCGACCGGCACTGGGGACAGGTCGGCAGCGCGTCGTTGCGCAGGCCGGCCAGCTCGTCCAGCAGGAACGAGGACCAGACCACCATGGCGGCCTTGCCGGCGAAATACGTCGCCCGGGTGGTGTCGACGTCCTGCGCGCCCGGCACCGAGAAGCTCTTGACCAGGTCGCCGTACAGCTGGAACGTCTGCACACACTCCGCCGACTCCAGCGTGATGTTCTTGTTGTCGTCGACGAGCTGGCAGTTGTTGCCGAGCGCCAGATTTTCGAACGTCTGCTCGGTGAACGCGTCGTTGGCCACGGTCGCGAGGGAGATGCCGGCGACGGCGCGGGAGTTGAGCCGCTGCGCCGCCTGCCTGATCTTGTCGTAGGTGTCGGGGACCGGCAGCCCGGCGGCGGCGAACAGGTCCTTGCGGTAGAAGAGCAGCTGCGCCCACCCGTCGGACGGAACCGCGAGCTGCTTGCCGTCCTGGGCGGTCAGCTCCAGTGCCCGCGGCGAGAAGGTGCCGGTGCCGAGACCGTCCACGATCGCCTTGGCGGCGTCGGTGTCGAGCAGGTCGTTGCTGGACATCTGCGCCACGGCCCCGAGCGGCAGCGCGCCGACCACGTCGGGCAGGGTGCCGGCCGCGGCGGCCGAGGTGATCAGGCTGCTGAACTGGTTCTCGTCGGTCGCCACGATCTTGACCTTGGTGCCCGTGGCGGCGGTGAACTTGTCGGCGATCGCCTGGGTGGCCTGGACCCGGTCGGTCTGGTTTTCGAGGCTCCAGACGGTCAGGGTGCCGCCCCCGCCGGCGCCTTCGTCGCTGCCGCACGCCGTGAGAGCGGGAACGGCGAGCAGGCACGCCATGACGGTGGCAGACCACGTCCGACGAGGGAGATAGTCGGTTGGCACCGGTGCTCCTCTCCAGAACGTATCGGCGATCCAACATGGATCGCGCGTTACGGACGTATCACACCAAGGAAGTGAGCCGTGTCGCAAGACATAGATCAGTAACATGACGGGAGGGACATTGGCCCGGCTCCGTAGCGCCTTTGTCGTACGCAACCGGTCCCGCACCTGATCGCTTATCCCCGCTCCGCGCCGCACAAATGCCGCGACACCGTCATTATCGGGCAGTCCGGCGAGCCCCCGGGCACGAATACGCCAACGGCCAACCGGATCTTGGTCCCGTGACCCCCCGAAAAGGTGGCCCAGGG
>DASQDS010000181.1:0-2281 GCA_035634075.1 Pilimelia sp.
TGCCCGTCGCCGGAGGCGACCTCGTACGCCACGGTGTAGATCCCGCCGGCGGCGGCCCGCAGCGGCACCGTCACCCTGCTGCCGGCGAAGGCCGGCGCCCCGCCCGCCGCCGCGCCCCCGGGACCGGTGACGGTGACCCGGGTTGTCGCCGGGTCCAACCTGGACAGAAAGGACAGGCGGACGGCCGCCGGCGGGCGGGTCAGCCGGGCGCCGTTGGCCGGGTCGCTGCCGGTCAGCGAGTTGTGCGCCGACGCCGGTGCCGGCGTCAGCACCAGCGCCGCACCCACGGTCAGTAACCCGAAGGTCACCGCCCCTGCCAGTGCCCGGAAGGCTCGCAGATGTCGGGTCGCCATGCGCACCTCTCGACGGTAGGCTGCCGTTCCGATCTTCGGTCGCAGGGTAGCCGGTGCCGGATCGCAGATAGTTGCAAAATAGCCGTTGGGGATGATGCAACCGAACGGCATCCATCGGAGTCTTTGAAATAGGCGCGCGAGCAGGGCTTCCCGCGAGCAGGCCGTCCATCGAGCGGGGCGAGGAGGTCGGCAGTGGTGGGATCCTTGACCCGGCCGCTGGTACGGACACTGATCGGCGGGCTGCTGTTCGCCGGCGCGCTCCTGGGCCTGCTCGGGGCGCCGCTGACCGCGGCACCCGCGGCCGCCGCCGGCCCCACGTCGATCACGATCACCGGCGAGGGTCTGCCGGCGCCGCTGCGGGTGCGCGTCGACGCCGACCCGGAGCTGTTCGCCGCGCTCAACAGCCAGGTCGGCTGGGTGACCAACCGCGCGGGGCAGACCCAGGCACCGCCGGCCGCGCAGCTCGGCCCCAAGTACACGCTGGTGGTGCACGTCAAGGACGACCCGAAGCGCACGTACGACCTGTACCCCCTGGCCCAGGGCGGGCCGCGGGTGTTCCGCCCCGCCAAGCAGCCGGACAACCGGCGCACCTCGGCGGGTTGGTTCTTCGGCCGCCTCAACATGTCCGAGACCCTGCGCGTCGCCGGCGTCCCCCTGCCCGCGAAGCCGGACCCGCTCAACGGCGGGATCGGCGGCGGCATCGGCGGCAGCCCGGAGGCGACGGCGTTCACGCCGGTGGAGGACATGTTCGGCATCTTCGCCCAGTGGCGGCGCGTGCTCCTCCTCAACGGCGTGGTCGTGCTCACCATCGCCCTCGGCCTCGCCGGCTTCTCACTGCTCATCCGGCGCAAGATCTGACCCGGTCAACGTGCCGGTAGGCGCAGGGACTCGATCGCCGGCAGGGTGACCGACGGCCGGGCCGACCGGACGGCACCGGCCCGCTCCGGCGCAGCTGCCGGCGCGGCCGGCTCCGGCCCGCACAGCGCCGTCCCGAGGAAGCGGTACAGGGCGGCGTCGATCGGGTGCAGGGCGTCGGGGTCGGTCTGGTAGTGGCTGAGGTTCATCGCGTACGACACCTGGCGCCGGCCGTCCGGGGAGTGCAGCGAGATCGTGATGTGCCCGAGCACCGAGCCGTCGTGGCCCCAGAAGGTGCCGCACGGCAGGGCGACGAAGAGGAGCCCGAGGCCGTAACCCGAGTCCGACGGGTCGACCGGCGGCACCGGCACCGTCCGGCGCATCTCGGCGAGCTGCGCCGGCCGGAGCAGCTTCCCGCCCAGCAGCGCCCGGTAGAAGCGGTTGAGTTCGGCGGTCGTGGAGATCAGCCCGCCGGCCATCCACGCCCAGCTCACGTCGTAGACCGTGAAGTCGCGCGGCTGGCCGTCCACCCACGGCACGTACGCGCGGGAGTGCGGGCCGCGGATCCGCGGCGACGCGCCCGGGAAGTACGTGTCGCGCAGCCCCAGCGGGCGCAGGACCCGCCGCGTCACCTCCGCGGCGGCGTCCCGGCCGGTGAGCCGCTCGAGCAGCAGCCCCGCCAGGATGTAGTTGGTGTTGGAGTAGGAGTGGGTCGCCCCCGGCGCCCCGGTCGGCGGCTGGTCGAGGCCGATCGCCACGAGCTGCCACGGGGTGTAGTGCGGGCCCTCCTCCACCACCGCCGGGTCGGCGAAGATCACGTGGTCGTAGTCGTTGATGCCGCTGGTGTGGTTGAGCAGCATGCGGACCGTGACGCGGGGGTCCAGGCCGGCCAGCCGCGGGAACCAGCGCGCCACCGGGTCGGCCAGCCGCAGCCGGCCCTCGCCGACGAGCTGGAGCAGCGCGGTCGCCACGAAGGTCTTGGTGATGCTGCCGACGCGATGCCGCAGATCCGGCCGCATGGGCCGGCCGGTCGCGAGGTCGGCCACGCCGGCGGCGCCGCGCCAGGCGAGCCG
>DASQDS010000182.1:0-8381 GCA_035634075.1 Pilimelia sp.
GCGTACGCGTGCAGCGCCCGCCCCACGCCCCGCCGGCGCAGCGCCGGGTGCACGTGCACGTCGACGAGCGCGCTCTCGGTGTTGTCCAGCAGCGGCAGGTCCACCTCGACGCAGCCGGCGGGCGCACCGCCGACCCGGGCGATCGCCCACTCGATCCGGTGGCCGGGCAGCGGGTTCGCCAGCTTCTTGACAAAGCGGCCCAGACCCGCGTCGGGGAGGTCCGGTACGTCGGCCGCGTCGGCGGCCCTGCGTACCTCGTACGCCTGCGCGACCGATTCGTGGTCGGCGGCGGAAAACGAGCTGACGGCGATGTCCATGCCGTTCAGGGTCCCCCGCCGGGGTGCGGGCCGCGACCGATTTCTGCCAGCCCGGCCGGTGCCACCCGAGCCGCTGCCCCACCAAACGGAACGGGCCCCCCGGAGGGGGCCCGAACGAGGTTGGTCGGGAGGACTATCGCACGGCGCCTCCGGCGCCGCGGTCGTTAGAGCTTGCAAAGTCTACGGCGATGCGTCCTCCCGCACGGAGCATCTTGCGACGGTCCTTGCCGGTCGTCAAGACCTTGCGGGGGTGTTTCTCCACGGACGGCAAAAACGTGCTCACGCAGCGCAATATTTGCATGGCCCGATAGGGCAACCGCCACTGTCCGAACGGACGAGAAGGTCCCCGATGCAACCGCTATCCCAGGAGACCGGCGGCGCGCACCGACCGTAGTGAGGGCTTCACCCGGTAGGTGGGGCCCACCAGCTCGGCCACGGCGTCGATGGTCTTGAGTCCTTCACCGGTGTTGAATACGACCGTCTCGGCGTCCGGGTTCAACTTGCCCGACGCGACCAGCTTCCGCAGCACCGCGATCGTCACCCCGCCGGCCGTCTCGGCGAACACGCCGGTGGTGCGCGCCAGCTGCCGGATGCCCTCGCGGATCTCGTCGTCGTCCGCGTAGTCCATCCAGCCGCCGGTGCGGCGGACCGCCTCCAGCGCGTACAGGCCGGCCGCCGGGTCGCCGATGTTGAGCGACTTGGCGATGCCCGTCGGCCGGACCGGGTGGATCTCGTCGACGCCGGCGTGCAGTGCGGCGGCGATCGGGTTGCAGCCCGCCGACTGGGCCCCGAAAACCCGCCAGCCGTTGGCCGGAGCCGCCACCAGGCCGATCTCGACCAGCTCGGAGAACGCCTTGTCAATCTTGGTCAGCAGCTCGCCGCTCGCCATCGGGATGACGACCTGCTCCGGCAGCCGCCAGCCGAGCTGCTCGGCCACCTCGTAGCCGAGCGTCTTGGAGCCCTCGGCGTAGTACGGCCGCACGTTCACGTTCACGAACGCGGTGTCGGCGAACTCGTCGGTCTCCACCAGCTCGCTGCAGAGCCGGTTCACGTCGTCGTACGTGCCCTCGATCGCCACCAGGTCGCCGCCGTACACCGCGGTCGTGACCACCTTGCCGGGCTCCAGGTCGGCCGGGATGAAGACGATCGACGGCACACCCGCGCTGGCGGCGTGCGCGGCCACGGAGTTGGCCAGGTTGCCCGTCGAGGCGCAGGCGAAGCGGGTGAACCCCAGCTCCCGCGCCGCGGTGAGGGCCACGGACACGACCCGGTCCTTGAACGAGTGGGTCGGGTTGGCGGAGTCGTCCTTCACCCACAGCGGCGCGCGTACGCCCAGCTCGGCGGCGAGCGCGTCGGCCCGCCGCAGCGGCGTCAGGCCGGGGTCGAGGGTGACCCGGGCGGCCGGGTCCTGCCCCGTGGGCAGCAGGCCGGCGTAGCGCCACAGGTTGGGCGGGCCCGCCTCGATCTGCTCGCGCGTCACCGTGGCGAGCGCCGCGGCGTCATAACCCACCTCGAGCGGGCCGAAACACTCGAAGCACGCGTGCTGCGCGGCCAGCGGGAACTCCGTGCCGCAGCCCCGACAGACGAGACAGCGGGCCGGGCCGGCGGCCGGCGTGGCGGAGGTGGTGGAGGTGGCGTCGAGGGTCGACGTCATGCGAGGCCTTCCTCTCATCTTCCCCAGGCGCCGCGCTCTGCGGCGTGGGACGGATTTGGCACCTGCCGGCCGCGGCCTCGCCATCGAGTCACGGAACGGTGGTTGCCGGGGTGTCATCGGGCCGTTTCCCTCAACCCCTCTGGATGAGCGGGCGGCGTCCGGGCAGGTCAACCCACACGCCGTCCGTTATTAAGTTGTTTGCAGCCAGTGTACGGCCGGTGCCGCTATGCACCACCGGCATCCCAAAGCGTAGGGACGTGAGCATCCTCACCGCCACCGATAATCAGCTCACCACGTCCTTGCGCAGGAACCGCCACCACGCCACGGACCAGAACACCGTCGCGTACGACACCGCGGCGATGCTGCCCTTGACCATGTCGTCCACCTGCACCGGCGTCGACAGCAGCCCCAGCCAGGCGGTGTTGTAGTGGGTCGGCAGGACGTTGCGGATGCCGCCGAGCGCGGTGATCTGGTCGAGGATGCTGGACAGGATGAACAGCAGCACCGCCCCGCCCACCGCGCCGAGCGGGGCGTCGGTGGACACCGACAGCAGGAACGCCAGGCCGGCCACGACCAGCAGGCCGACAGCCAGGTATGCCAGGACGCCGAGCAGCCGGAGCAGGCCCTCGCCCGTCGGGATCTCCGCCGCCACCGTGCTGCGCAGCGGGCTCCAGCCGTACCGCAGCGTGCCGATGAGCAACGCCGTGCCGGCCAGCGTGAGCAGTGCCAGCAGCGAGTAGGCCAGCGCCACCACGAGCTTCACCGCCAGCAGCCGGGACCGGGGCACCGGGACGGCCAGCAGGTAGCGCAGGCTGCCCCAGCTCGCCTCGCCGGCCACGGTGTCGCCGCAGAACAACGCCACCACCACGACCAGCAGGAAACCCGCCGAAACGAAGATCGTGAACAGGGCGAAGTTGAGCCCGCCGGACGTCGCGAGCTCCACCAGGCTGGCGAACTCCCCGCCGCCGTTGTCGTCGTCGCCGTCCCCGCCGAACTGGAAGGCCGCCAGGATGATCAGCGGCAACAGCACCATGAAACCCAGGGCCAATTGCGTACGCCGCCGGGACGCCTGCCGCCGCCACTCGCTGCGCAGCGACAACGTCGCGCCCGGCCGGTACCCGCCCGCCGCCCCATCCCCCGCCACCAACGGCCCCGCTCCAGGTCTCCTCATCGGTTCTGCCTTCCGTTCGGGACTGCGGGGCTCGCTACGCTCACTCCTCGCCCTCACCGATCCCCACTTCCCCGGGAGTTGTCCCCCACCAGCGCCAGGAACGCGTCCTCCAGGCGGCGGCGCGGCACGACCCGGTCGACGCCCACCCCGGCGCGCACCAGCTCGGCCACCACCTCGCTGCGTGGCCGGCCGGCCACGTCCACCACCAGGCCGCCGTTGCCGTCGCCGCCCACCGTCCGGACGCCGGCCAGTCCGTCCAGCACCGCCCGCGCGGCAGCCGCGTCGGACACCTCCAACTGCACCGTCGGCGAGTCGCCCACGATGTCGTCCACCAGTCCGGACGCGACGATCTCGCCCTTGTGCACGACGACCACGTGGGTGCAGGTCTGTTCCACCTCGGCGAGCAGGTGGCTGGAGACGAGCACCGCCCGGCCGTCGGTCGCGTACCGCCGCAGCACCCGCCGCATCTCCGCGATCTGCGGCGGGTCCAGCCCGTCCGTCGGCTCGTCCAGGACCAGCAGCTCCGGCAGGCCCAGCATCGCCTGGGCGATGGCCAGCCGCTGCTTCATCCCGTGGCTGTACGTGCGGATCTTGCGGTGCACCGAGTCGCCCAGCCCGGCGATCTCCAGGGCCTCGTCCAAGCGGGCGTCTTCGGCCGGCCGCCCGGTGGCCCGCCAGTAGGCGCGCAGGTTCTCCAGGCCGGTCAGGTGCGGGAGGAACCCCGGCCCCTCGACCAGCGCGCCGAGCCGGGACAGGACGGGCGCGCCGGGCGTGAGCTTGTGCCCGAAGACGTACACCTCACCGCCGGTGGGCCGGGTCAGGCCCAGCAGCACGCGCAGGGTGGTGGTCTTGCCGGCGCCGTTCGGCCCGAGCAGGCCGACCACCTGCCCCCGCCGGACGGCGAAGTCCACCCTGGACACCGCGACGAACCCGTCGGCGTACTCCTTGCGCAACTCCCGCACGACCAGCGGGACGTCCGCGTGCGCCGCGTCGACGGCGCGGTCCGCGCGGCGGTGCCGGCGGCGCGCCACGGTGATCGCCACCGCCAGCCCGACCGCCACGGCCGCCAGCAGGCCGGCCAGCACCCAGCGCCAGACGACCTCGCGGCTGGGGATGGGGTCGCCCGCCACGGTGGGCAGCGTGACGCCGACGCCGTCCGCGGCGCCGGGCGCCACCGTGTAGACGACCGGGTCCACCGGCGTCGCGTACGCCTGGTCGGTCGTGGCCACGGCCACCCGCAGCCGGTGCCCCGCCTCGAACCGGTGCACGACGGCGGGCAGCGTGACCGTGATCGGGGTGGCCTGCGCGATGTCGGCGGGCAGGCCGGTCAGCCGCACCGGCGCCACTTGCCCGCTCGGCAGCGACGCGGCGCCGTTCGGATCGACGTCGTAGAGCTTGACGAACAGCACCGCCTCGCCCGTCGGCGACGCGGCCCGGATGGTCACCGTGGGCGCCCCGACGACGTCCACCGGCGCGGGCAGCGGCGCCGAGACGAACCGCGCGTGCTGGCCGGGCAGGTCCGTGACGACGCCGTCGACGAACGAGGCCAGCGCGCCGGCGAACGGGACCGAGGAGATGGCGGCCGGGTTGCCCGCAGGCGGGTTGGCGATGCGCTGCGCGGGCCCCGTGACGCGCACGGAGTCGCCGTCCGCACCCGCGAGGCCCGGGTAGTCGGCCACCGAGTACCCGTTGGAGGCCAGGCCGCGGTCCAGCGGGTTGAAACCGGCGATGCGGGAGTACGTGAAGCTGGTGGCCGGCTTCTCCCCCGTGCCGGCCACGTGGTGGTCGAGCCACTGGGCGGTGAGGAACTTGAGCCGGTCCTGATCGGTCTGCGGGCCGGCCCCGCCGTCGTGCCCACCGGTGAACCAGGCCACCCGGACCGGCGTGCCGTTGGCGGCGATGCCGCGCGCGTTGGCGTCCGCCTCCGAGAGCGGGAAGAGGGTGTCGGCCTCGCCCTGGATCAGCAGGGTGGGCGCCGCGATCCGGCCCAGCACCCGGGCGTGGCTGGACCGGCGCAGCCGGGCGACCGACGCCTCGGTGGCCCGGCCCGTGGTGGCGACCTGCTGGTACGCGGCGCAGATGTCGGCCGCGAAGCGCCCGCAGGCCGGATCGACGGCCCCGGCGGGTCCGCCGACGCCCGCACCGACGTCGCCCGCGCCCGGCGGGCCACCGTCCGCGTCGCCGCTGTCCGCGTCACCGCGGTCGGGGTCGCCCTCGTCCGTCGCGGCCGGGCCGGCGGCACCGTTCAGGCCGGTCTGGCCGCCGGGCCCGGTCGTGCCGGTGCCGAAGAACAGCCCGGCCCAGGTCCGCTTGAACACGCCGCCGGTGGGCTGGCCACCGTCCGCGTCGGGCAGGAACGAGCGCGCCAGGTCGTTCCACGTGATCATCGGCACGATGGCGTCGACCCGCCGGTCCTGCGCGGCCAGCAGCAGGGCCAGGCCGCCCCCGTAGGAGCCGCCGACCACGCCGACCCGCGGGTCGCCGGCGGCGTCCGTGCGGACCTCCGGCCGGCCGGCCAGCCAGTCCAGCAGCCGGGCGGCGTCGCGGACCTCATGGTCGGGCTCGTTGAGGTGGATCTGCCCGCCGCTGCGGCCGAAGCCGCGCGCGGTCCACGCCAGCACCGCATACCCCCGTCCGGCAAGCTCCTCGGCGTCGGCCCGGACGGAGTCCTTGGTCCCGCCGAACCCGTGGGCGAGCAGCACCGCCGGCACCCGGGCCCCGGCCGAGGCGCCGGTCGGCAGGTAGAAGGTGGTGTCGATGGCCACCGGCTCGTCACCGCCGGGCCCCGACCGGACGGTCAGCACCCGGTCCTCCGTCCGGAACCCGGGCGAGGAGGGCCAGGCGGCCCAGAGGACGGCGGCGGCCGCGAGGGCGAGCGCCACCGACCCGCCCACCACCCGGCGGCGGGTCAGGGTGGGCACGCGAAACCGCGCCCGGAACGCAGACGGCATGCCGCAACGCTACGTGGGCGCGGCTGTGCACTGCCTGAGAATCCGCCGGCTGCTCAGCGCCCCGGCGGCACCCGGCCGGGCCGCGACCGGGCGCGCGTGCTGCGCAGCCGGCGCAGCCGACCCACCACCACCGGGTCGTGCGCTAGCGCCGCGGGCTTGTCCAGCAGGGCGTTCAGCAGCTGGTAGTAGCGGGTGGCGGACAGCTCGAACGCGTCCCGGATCGCCTGCTCCTTGGCGCCCGCGTGCTTCCACCACTTGCCCTCGAAGGCGAGCATGTCCAGCTCCCGCTGCGTGAGGGGCGGCTCGACCGGGGCCGGCTCGACCTCGGCATCGGTCGCGACCGGCGCAGGGCCGGCCGCCGGCTCCTCGGTGGACCGGCGCGGCGCCGGGGCGTCCACCGCGGCGTCGACGACCTCCGATCCGGTGGGTTTCATGCCACTCCCCAGGTATCGACGCATTCGATCGTACGGATGTGCTAGCCGGGCTCCAGCTTACGAGCCCACGGCTCAGCCCGCTACCGGCGGGGCGGCGGGGCGTCCCCAGTGGACGCCGCGGGCCGGCGGCGGCTACGCGGTGATGACGCGCAGACCGGCGGCGCGGAACGGGGCCAGCGTCGCCTCCGTCGCGGTCGAGTCCGTGACCAGCGTCTCGATGCGGTCCACCGGGCAGATCCGGGCGAACGCGTGGGCACCGAGCTTGGAGGAGTCGGCGATGATGACGACCCGCCGGGCGCGCGCCACCATCAGGTTGTTCATGGCCGCCTCGCCTTCGTGGTGGGCGGCGGCGCCCAACGCGGCGTCGAGCGCGTCCACCCCGAGCAGCGCCATGTCGAGCGCGACCTCGTGCAGGATGCCGCCGCCGAGCGGGCCGACGAGCTCGAACGACTGCGGGCGCACCACCCCGCCGGTCACCACGATCTTCATGCGGGAGCGGACCAGCAGCTCGTTCGCGATGTTCAGCGCGTTGGTGACCACCGTCAACGCGCCCTCCGGGTTGGCGGCCAGGTCCGGCCGCACGGCGAGGGCGCGGGCCACCTCGGTGGTGGTGGTGCCGCCGTTGAGGCCGACCACCATGCCGGGCGCGACCAACGCCGCGGCGGCCGCGCCGATGCGCTGCTTCTCCGCCGAGTGCTTCGCCGTCTTGTAGCGCAGCGGCAGGTCGTACGACACGCCGTTGGCGACCGCGCCGCCCCGCGTCCGGGTGATCATCTGCTGCTGCGCCAGCTGGTCGAAGTCCCGCCGGATGGTGGCCTGGGAGACGTCCAGCCGGGACGCCGCCTCCTCGACGGTCACCCGCCCGCTGTCGGCGAGGAGCTCCAACAGGGCGTTCCAGCGGGCGTATCGGTCCACGCGGGGTCCTCCTCGCCGCGCGGCTGCGCGAAGGGTGACGGATGCGCGCACAATAATGCGCGGAATACGGGCACGCAAACGTATTCACGGCGTAAACGCGCGACGGTGGCCTGGGGGTATGGATGGGCGAGCGGATCCACGGCCGGGTGGTCACCCCGGCCGGCGTCATCGCGCACGGTTACCTGGAGACGGCCGGCGACCGCATCGCCGCGGTGGGGCCGGCCGGCACCGGCGCGCCGAGAAGGCCCCCGACCGGCTGGCTCGTGCCGGGCTTCGTGGACCTGCACTGCCACGGCGGCGGCGGGCACAGCTTCGTCGACGGGGACCCGGCGGCGGCCCGGGCGGCCGCCGCGTACCACCGGGGGCACGGCACGACCACGCTGCTCGCCAGCCTGGTCACCGCGCCGGTGGCGGCGCTGGCCGCGGCCACCCGGGCGCTCGGGCCGCTGGTCGACGCCGGGGTGCTGGCCGGCCTGCACTACGAGGGCCCGTACCTGGCCCGGGCGCGGCGCGGGGCGCACGACCCCGCCCACCTGCGTGACCCCGCCGAGGCGGAACTGCGGTCGTTGCTGGCGTTGGTGCCCGGAGCTGTCCGGATGGTCACGCTGGCACCCGAGCTGCCCGGCGCCGCGGCCGCCATCGAGCTGCTCGCCGGGGCGGGCGTCGTGCCGGCCATCGGGCACACCGCGGCCTCGTACGCCCAGACCCGCGCCGCCGTCGCGGCGGGCGCCCGGGTGGCGACGCACCTCTTCAACGGCATGCCGCCGGTCCACCACCGGCAGCCCGGCCCGGTCGCCGCCCTGCTCACGGCGCCCGAGGTGGTGTGCGAGCTGATCGCCGACGGCGTGCACCTCGACGACGGCGCGCTGGCGCTCGCCGTGGCCGCCGCGGGGCCCGACCGCACAGCGCTGGTCACCGACGCGATCGCCGCGGCCGGCG
>DASQDS010000183.1:0-1743 GCA_035634075.1 Pilimelia sp.
GGTCGAGCAGCTCCGAGCCGAGCGTGCCCTGCCCGGCGCAGATCTCGGGCTGGTCGTAGGCGTGGCAGAACAGCGCGCCGGTCTCCTCCGCGTCGGCGACCGCGGCCTCGTAGGCCAGTGCGTACCGGTCGCCGACCTGGACGACGTCCGCGCCGAGCTCCCGCAGCCGCGCGACCTTCACCGCGGGCGCCGTCGTCGGTACGTACACCCGGGCCGCCGCGCCCAGCCGGGCCGCGGCGTAGGCCACCGCCAGTCCGGCGTTGCCCCCGGACGCCGCCACCACGCCCGCCGCGCCCAGCTCCCCGCGCTCGGCCGCCGCCAGCACCCGGTTGAGCGCACCGCGGGCCTTGAACGACCCGGTGTGCTGCAGCTGCTCGAGCTTGAGCGCCACCGGGAAGTCCGGGACGAGGTCACCGGCCGCCACGACGGTGACCGGCGTCCGGCGCACGAGCCCGGCGGTGCGCTGCCGGGCCGCCTCGACGTCGTCCCTGGTGATCACGCCGCCCACGGTACGGAGAGCAGCCGTCGCCGAGTGGCACAGTGCCCGGGTGAGCACCGGTGACCTCGACGTCCTCCTCGCCCGGCTCGCCCCCGAGGTCGCCGAGCTGGTGCGGGCGGCCGACGCGCTGGTGCACGAGGTCGACCCGGACGTCGTCCGGGTGGTGTGGCCGCACCAGGGCACGGTCGGCTACGGCGTCGGCCCGGCCAAGAACAGCGAGCACTACGCCTACCTGGCGACGTTCGCCCGGCACCTGAACCTCGGCTTCAACCACGGCGCGTCCCTCGACTCCGGGGGCCTGCTCGAGGGCACCGGCAAGGCGTTCCGCAAGCTGACCGTGCGCAGCGCCGACGACCTCCGCGACCCACGGCTGGTGCCGCTGCTGCGCACCGCGCGCGCCGAGCGGCTGACCGCACTGGGCCGGGCGTGAGCACGCCGATGGACGCCGGCGGGTCGCACGGCTGAGTCCGGGGGACGTCTGCGCCGGGACGGCGTTGGTGGGCGTGCCGGTCCGGTACGTGCCCCCGGGCCTCACCATCCGCCGCTGCGAGCGGCCACTCGCCGAGAGGCGGCTGTCGGGCCGGCACCACACGAGGCGGCGGCCGCCCGGTCCACGACGACCGGGCGGCCGCCGTCTGTCGCTGAACGTCACCGGGCCGGAACGCCCGGGCAACAGCCGTCCACCAGCGTCTGCGGCGTCCGATGTCACCGACGCACACCCGGGGGACGGCCATGGCCCGCAGCGAGCTCGACACCGCACCGACACCGGCTCCACCCACGGACACGGCGACACGGGAGACGCTCGAGGACTACACGCTGCGCTTCGCCCCGCGCAGCTACCGGAAGTGGTCGACCGGGGTGGTGGCGACCTCCGCGCTCGGCGGCATCGCCTACCTCGCCGACTTCGCGATCGGCGCCAACATCGGCATCAGCTACGGGACGACGAACGCGCTGTGGGGCATCGCTGTCTTCGCCGTCGTCGTCATCCTCACCGGGATCCCGGTGGCCTACTACGCCGCCCGGTACAACCTCGACCGGGACCTGATCACCCGGGGCAGCGGGTTCGGCTACTACGGCTCGGTCGTCACCAACGTCATCTTCGCGACGTTCACCTTCATCTTCTTCGCCCTCGAGGGCGCGATCATGGCCCAGGGCCTGGAGCTGGGCCTCGGCGTCCCGCTGTGGCTGGGCTACGCGCTCTCGACGGTGGTCATCTTCCCGCTGGTCATCTACGGGATGAAGGC
>DASQDS010000184.1:0-3697 GCA_035634075.1 Pilimelia sp.
TCGACGGTGGCTGCTTGCCGTCCACGGACAAAACCACACCGTCACCGCAGCTCCGAACGGATCTCCTGCTGGAGTACTAGGCCGGACCGAACGCCGACCTCAACGGTCGATCAGGGCCGCTTGACACCCCACTAGGCTGGCCGGGTGAGTGTGGATCAGCAGGCAGCCGGCGCGCCTGGCCGGCGGCGGACCCGTCGCGACGAGATCCTGGAAATCGCCGTCGGCCTGTTCGCCTCGCGGGGGTACCACGGCGTCTCGATGGACGACATCGGTTCGGCCGCCGGTGTGACGGGTCCGGCGCTCTACCACCACTTCGCCGGCAAGGAAGCGATGCTGGTCGCGGCCCTGATTCCGGTCAGCGACGGGTTGTTGCAGGGCGGCCGCAGCCGGGTGGCCGAGCACCCCGGCGACCCGCGCGCGGCGTTGGAGTCGCTGGTGGACTTCCACGTCGACTTCGCCCTCGCGAACCCGGCCGTGATCGCCCTGCACCTGCACGAGCTCGACCGCCTGCCCGCCGATCCGCGCCGCCAGATCCGCAAGCTCCAGCGCCTCTACGTCGAGGAATGGGTGACGCTGCTCACGGCGCAGCGTCCCGAGCTGGACGCCGGCGAGGCGCGCGTGCTGGCGCACGCCGCGTTCGGTCTGATGAACTCCACACCGTTCCTGGGTGGCGAGGTCGACCGGCAGCGGCGGGCGGTCCTGCTGCGTGCCGCCGCGCTCGCCGCACTGCTGGGCTGAGACAATGCTGGGCTGACACAGGGGAGACGCAGATGATCGAGTCCGTGCTCGTCGCCAACCGCGGCGAGATCGCCCGCCGGGTCATCCGCACCGCGCGGCGGCTCGGCGTCCGGGCCATCGCCGTCTATTCGGAGGCCGACGCCGACCTGCCCTTCGTGGCGGAGGCGGACGAGGCGGTGTGCGTGGGTCCGGCGAACCCGGCGCAGAGCTACCGCAACGCCGAGGCGATCCTCGCCGCCGCCAAGTCCACCGGCGCCCGGGCCGTCCACCCCGGTTACGGCTTCCTGTCGGAGAACGCCGACTTCGCCCGTACCGTCGCGGACAGCGGCCTGATCTGGATCGGACCCGGAGCCGACGCGATCGCCGCGATGGGCGACAAGATCAATGCTCGCAACATCATGGCCGCCGCCGGCGTGCCGGTGGCGCCCGGCACCACCGACCCGGCGGCCTCCGTCGAGGCCGCCCAGGCCGCCGCCGCGGACATCGGCTTCCCGATCATGGTCAAGGCCGCGGCCGGCGGCGGCGGCATGGGGATGGCGGTGGCCACGGACGAGGCCACGCTGGCGGCCGAGTACGAGAAGGTGCGTGGCTTTGCCGAGCGGATGTTCGGCGACGGGTCGGTGCTGCTCGAGCGGTTCTTCCCCCGGGTCCGCCACGTGGAGGTGCAGATCCTCGGCCTGGCCGACGGCCGCGTGGTGGCGCTCGGCGAGCGGGAGTGCTCCGTGCAGCGGCGCAACCAGAAGCTCGTGGAGGAGTCGCCGTCCCCGGCCGTCTCACCGAGCCTGCGCGCCGACCTGCTGGCCGCCGCCGTGCGCGCGGGCGAGGCTGTCGGCTACCGCAACGCCGGGACCGTAGAGTGCCTGCTCGACCCGGGCACCGGCGAGTTCTTCTTCCTGGAGATGAACACCCGGCTCCAGGTTGAGCACCCGGTCACCGAGCTGGTGTACGGCGTCGACCTGGTCGAGGAGCAACTGCGGGTGGCGGCCGGCCTGCCGCCGAACTTCGACCCGGCGGCGCTCGCCCCCCGCGGGCACGCCATCGAGCTGCGCGTGAACGCGGAGGACCCGAAGCGGTTCCTGCCCGGGCCGGGGGCCATCCGGACCTGGGTGGAGCCGGCCGGGGAGGGCGTCCGGGTGGACGCCGGCTACACCGCTGGCAACACCGTCACGCCGTACTACGACTCCCTGATGGCGAAACTGATCGTGTACGGCGCGGACCGGGCGGAGGCGGTGGCCCGGGCGCGGGCCGCCGTGGCCGGGTTCGAGATCGCCGGCCCGAAGTGCAACCTGCCGTTCTTCGCCGAGCTGCTGGAGAACGAGGAATTCCTGTCCGGCGACTACGACACCGCGCTGGTCGGCCGTATGCGCTGACCGCCCGCCGGCCGGCCCGCCCCGGTGGGATGCTGGACGGGGACAGGAGGTCAGCATGGATGTGCCGGCGGCGGTGGAGATCCGCGAGGTCGGGCCGCGCGACGGGCTGCAGAACGAGGAGCCCGTGCCGACGGCTGCGAAGGTCCGGCTCCTGGACGCGCTGGCGGGCACCGGCGTGCGCCGGATCGAGGCGGTCTCCTTCGTCCACCCGCGCGCCATCCCGCAGATGGCGGACGCGGACGACGTGTGGCGGCAGGCCCGGCGGGCGCCCGGGGTGCGCTACTCGGCGCTGGTCCCCAACGCCAAGGGGGCGCAGCGTGCCGTCGCCGCGGGGTTCACCGAGGTCGAGGTCGTCGTGTCGGCGAGCGACACGCACAACCGGCGCAACGTCAACCGCGCCACCGACGAGTCCCTGGACGACATCGCGGGCATCACCGACCTCCTGCACGCGGCCGGCGCGACGGTGGAGGTCATCGTCGCCACCGCCTTCGGCTGCCCGTACGAGGGCGACGTGGACCCGGGCAGGGTGGCCCGGATCGTCGACAGGGTGCGGGCGGACGGCGCGGACCGGGTGGCGTTCGGCGACACGACCGGCATGGCGACGCCGCCGCGGGTGCGGGCCGTGGTGGCCGCCGTCCGGGACCGGCAGCCGGACCTGCCCGTGCTGCTGCACTTCCACGACACGCGCGGCACCGCGCTCGCCAACGTGCTGACCGCGCTCCAGCTCGGCGTCACCGAGTACGACGCGAGCGTCGGCGGCCTGGGCGGCTGCCCCTACGCCCCCGGCGCCTCGGGCAACGTAGCCACGGAGGGCCTCGTGCACATGCTGCACGACATGGGCATCGCGACGGGCATCGACCTGGAGGCGCTGCTGGCCGCCGCGCGGCTGGCGGAAGAGCTGGTCGGGCGGCCGCTGCCGTCCGGCGTGCTGCGCGCCGGGCCCCGCACCCGCCGCGCGCCGCTCTCCTGATCTTTACCAGGTCCGCGTATCTGTGCTGTGTCCGGATCGTTGGGAAAAGCGGTGGGATCAGCAGGACGAGAGCATTGTGTGCTGCCATGCCCACCGACGACGAGCCGACGGGCGAGAGGTGGACATGACACGGTCGGAGGTCGAGCGCATGCCGCGCGCGGCATCGCGACCGCTGTCGCTCCCCGCCGGCGGGCAGATGCTCCGGCTGCCGACCAGCCAGGCGGTGGCGGAGCGTACGGCCCGTTCGAACGACGGGGCCGCGCTGCGGCTCGGCCTTCGTGCTCTCGCGGTGGTCGGCTTCGCCGGCGCGGCCTGGCTGCTGTGTGCCGGGGCCGCGCAGGCCGGTGACGAACCGGCCGGCGACACGACCACCGCGCTGTCCGTCGTGAATCTCGTCCCCGCGGCGCACCGGCCAGCGGAGAACGCCGCACCGCCGGCGAGCCAGCCGGCGGCGGAAGCCGTGCCGGCCGTCGTGCCGAGGGCGGTGCGGCCCGCAGGGGCTGCCATCGTCGCGGTCACGTCGGCGGCGTCGGCCGTGGTGCCGCCGCGGACCGCCGCGTCCCGATCCGTCCCGCTCCGCCTGCCGGCCGACCGGCCGGGCCGGGTGCAGGACCTGGCC
>DASQDS010000185.1:0-2080 GCA_035634075.1 Pilimelia sp.
GGCGGTCAACGGATGACGGGCGTACGGGTCGCCTCCTGGCTCCTGGTCGCGGCCGCGACCCTCTCCGGCTGCGCGGGCCTGGACCCGGCGCCGATCGACAGCGGCATCCCCGACGCCTCGAGGTCGGCGGCCACCGGCTCCTTGTCGCCGCCCGGCGGACACTGGAAAGGGCTGCGTTCGAAGTGCCCGCAGCTGACCGGCGGCGCGGCCGAGCAGATCGGCGCCGGCGGTGATGGGACACCCACGGATCAGTACGCCACCAACCCCACCGTCATGAACGCCGACTGCCATTGGGGCTCGACCGACGGCCGCGGCACCGCCGTGACTGCCCGCATCAGCATCTGGGCACGCCAGGAGGCCGCTGACGCCCAGTGGCGAACGCTGAGCACCGGCCGGATCAACCGCATACAGGTCGGCGACGAGGGCTTCGTCGCCGACGAGGACGGTGCGGTCGTCGTGCGCACCCGTTCGGGCAACGCGGTCGCCACCGTTCGCCTCGCGGCCGCCGACGCATCCGGCAAGGCCCAGCTGAGCGAAGCCGCGCGCGAGGTGACCGGGGACGTCCTCGACGACCTGGTGCCCGGATGACCCTGCCTCGTCCGCCGCGCTGGTTCATCGCGGACGACATCCTCGCCGGCCGCATCAGTCTGGACGGGTACCCGTTTCGCTACATCTACGTCTCGATCAACGCGGGCGAACTCGCCGAGGACCATGGGAACGGTCGCGTGCGGGATGTGCAACAGGGCCGCCTGGCACCAAACGGCATCGACGGATTGTGGGCGCAGGGGTAGATGGCGCATGTCCGCTTGCGCCACTCCGGGCAGTAGACCGGTTCGGAGTTGGCCGGCGGTAATCGCATCGTATGTCCGCCGTGTCTCCAACACGGGCTCCAGCATGCGAGCGACGTTAGTCATCCGCGCCAAGATCTAGCCCTTCACGGGCCACTGCAGCTGAAGAGGGCCATGGCGGTCAGTCCGACACCGCGGTTCTGTCACGATGGGTGGACCGGCTAGCGAAGTGAAAGTTTCTATGCATAGGCTCAGCACGTGAATGAAACGGCGACGGAGCGGATCCTCGACCTGTTTCAGGGTGCCCGGCTGACCCCGACGCAACGGCGCATCGCGCACAGCCTCGTCCAGCACGCCCCCGCCGCGGCGTACCTGTCGGCGGCCGAGGTCGCCGAGCTCGCCGGGGTGAGCCAGCCGTCGGTGACGCGGTTCGCCATGGCGCTGGGCTACGCCGGTTACCCGGCGCTGCGCCGGGAGTTGCGGGCGCTGGCCGGGGTGAACACGTCGTCGGGGGCGGGCGGCAGCGCCGAAGGCGGCAACGCCATGCAACGGGCGGTGCGGGCCGAGACCGAGCATCTCGGGCGGCTCGCCGATCAGCTCACCGACCTGGGCGCCGTCAGCGAGGCCGGGCGGCTGCTCGCCGTCAGCCGGCCGCTGCCCGTGCTCGGCCTGCGCGCGGCTGCCCCGCTCGCCGCCTACTTCGGCTACTTCGCCGCCAAGGTGCACCCCGACGTGCGGGTGCTGGACGCCGGCGGCAGCCAGCTGATGGACCGGCTCGATCAGGCCCGGGCGGCCGGTGCCGGTGCGATGCTGGCGGTGGTGCTGCCCCGCTACCCGAGAGAGACACTGGAGGCGGTCCGCGAGGCCCGCGCCGCCGGGCTGACGATCGTGACGCTCGCCGACTCGGCGGTCGGGCCGGCCGCCGGCGTCGCCGACATCGTGCTGAGCGCCGCGGTCGGCACCCAGCTGGTCTTCGACCTGCACACCGGGCCGATGGCGCTGGCGATGGTGCTGCTGCAGGCGATGTGCGACGCGGCGCCCGAGACGGCGCAGCGCCGCCTGGAGGACTTCGAGGCGACGGCCACCCGCCGCCACCTTTTCGTACCGTGAAGGAGGGTCGGATGCAGCAGCAGATCCGCGCGCCGCGCGGCACGTCGCGTACCGCCGTGGGGTGGGCCCAGGAGGCCGCCAAGCGGATGTTGATGAACAACCTCGACCCCGACGTCGCGGAGCGCCCGGACGACCTGGTCGTCTACGGCGGCACCGGTAAGGCGGCCCGGGACTGGCCGTCG
>DASQDS010000186.1:0-3517 GCA_035634075.1 Pilimelia sp.
GTCCGAGACCGCCCCGGCCGAGCTGCCGCGGCTGCGGCTCGCGGACGAGGAGACCGGCGGCGGGGACGTGCAGGTCTTCGGGCCATCGCCGGAGCGGCACACCGGCGGGCACGTCCGCGCGCAGTTGCTCGGCGCCGTCGACGACGCCCGCCTGCAGCTCGACCAGCACCTCCGCGGCGTGTTCCGGGTCGCCCCCGGCTTCAGCGGCGGGCCGGCCTGGCGGCCGGACACCGGCGCCGTCGCGGGCATGGTGCAGGCGGCGGCGACCGACGCGGATGCCACCGACGCATACGCGCTCGGCGTCCCGGTGCTGGTGGCAGCGCTCCACAGTGCGGCGCCTGCGGCGCCGCGGGCGAGCCCGCCGACAGGGCCGCTGACGGTGGTGCACCTGGCCGCGCCGCGGTGCGCCGCCGGCGGCGCCGAGGCGGCCGGGCCGCTGGTGGCCGACCTGGTACGGCTGGGCGAGCGGCACGAGCTGGCGCCCGACCTGGTCACCGTCGCGGGCGACCTCGTCGAGCGGGCCACGCCGGCGGACTACGAGGCGGCGTACGCGTTCCTCGACGCGGTGGCGGCCGGCCTCGGGCTGGGCCGTGACCGCGTGGTCGTGGTGCCCGGCGACCACGACGTCAACCGCAAGAAGTGCCACGCGCACTTCCTCAGTCAGGAGGCAGAGGACGAGAAGCCCGTCCCGCCGTACTGGCCCAAGTGGTCGCCGTTCGCCGGGTTCGTCGGCACCTTCCTCGGCCGGGAGTTTCCCCGGGACGAGCCGTGGCTGCTCGCCGACTTCCCCGACCTGAACCTGTGCGTCGCCGCCCTCAACTCCACGATCGCGCAGAGCCACCTGCCCGGCGACGACTACGGCTGGCTGGGCGACGAGCAGCTACGCCGGTTCGCCGACCAGCTGGCCGCCGCGCCCCGGCACGACTGGCTGCGGCTGGGGCTGGTGCACCACCGGCCGACCGGCGGCCGCCCCGCCCGGGCGGGGCTGCGGGACGCGGACCGGTTCGCCGACGTGCTCGGCCCGCACCTGCACGCCGTGCTGCACGGCCGCGCCGGCGCCCGCCGACTGGAGCCGCTCGCCGGCCACGGCGTGCCGGTGCTGGGCCCGTTGACCGGCGCGCCACCGGCCCGGCCGCGGGGCTACCAGGTGATCCGCCTGACTGGCCAAGGGTCGGCTGGCGAAGGGCTGGCCGGCCAAGGGCCGGTCCGCGAGGAGCTGGCGGTGTGGGCCCGCCGGTACGACGAGGACCGCCAACGCTGGCTCGGCGACACCGGCGTCAGCGACGACGGCGACGACTGGGTACGCCGGGTGCCCGCGCGGTGGCGCGGTGCCCCGGCGCGCTTCCCGGCCCCCCCGGGGGGCGACGCGGCGGCCGCGGATTCCGGCGAAGCGGCCGGCGACACCGTGGGCCTGGCGGACCGGGGCCTGGCGGACCGGGGCCTGGTGGACCGGGGCCGGGCAGACCGGGGCCGGGCGGACCACACCGACGCCGACCCGCCGGACCTGCTGGCCCGGGTCGCCGAAGTGTGCCGGCTGCGCGCACCCGACGCCAGCGTGAACGAGGTCCGGGAGCCGACCGGCCGCGCCGGCTACCTGCGGCTGACCCGGAACCTCGCCGTGGACCCGGGGGCGCGGGCCGTGACGGAGAGCTACCCGGTGGCGGTCCACCAGGGCACCCCGGACTGGTCGGACATCGAGCGGTTCCAGGCCGTGGACGCGCTGTTCCGCTCCGGTGGCGCGGCGGTGGGCTCGAAGCTGGTGTACGACGGGCCGCCGGTCGCGGCAGAGCTGCGCGAACGGGCCCGGCTCAGGGGGATCGAGCTGCTCAGCTTCGCCGAATTCCAGCTGGGCTACGACCTGCGCCCGTACGCGCGGCGCCAGGCGGAGCGGCTCGCCGCCGATCCGGTCTACCCCCCGGCGCTGTACGTGCCCCAGCGCTACCACGCGATCGGCGACGACGGGGGCGGGGGCGACCTGCTCACCGACGTCCGCGGCTGGCTAGCCGACCCGGACGGGCATTTCGTGCTGGTGCTCGGCGAATTCGGCCACGGCAAGACCTTCCTGCTGCACGAGCTGGCCCGGCGCATGCACGCCGAGGGCGACCCGGCGGTGCCCGTACTCGTCCACCTGCGCGACCTGGAGAAGACCCACCAGCTCGACGAGCTGGTGGCCGCGCAGCTGACCCGGGGCGGCCAGCGGCGGATCGACCTGGCCATGTTCCGCTACCTGTTGGAGAACGGGCGGATCGCGCTGCTCTTCGACGGTTACGACGAGCTGGCGCTCCGGGTGACGTACGACCGCGCCGCCGAGCACCTGCGCACGATCGTGGAGGCGGCGGGCGGGCGGGCCAAGGTCGTGCTGACCAGCCGGGACCAGTACTTCCTGACGGACGCCCAGGTCACTTCGGCGCTCGGCGCCCAGATCGCCGTGCTGGCGGGCCGGCGGATCGTCCGCGTCGACGGCTTCGACGAGAACCAGGTGCTGTCGTTCCTCACCCGGCGGCTCGGCGACGGCGCCGCGGCCGCGCGCCGGCTGGGCCTGCTGCGCGACGTCCGGGACCTGCTCGGCCTGTCCCGCAACCCGCGGATGCTCGGCTTCATCGCCGCCATCGACGAGGGGCGGCTGCTCGCCGCGCGCGACAGCACCGGCGAGATGACCGCCGCCGCCCTCTACCGGGAGCTGATCGACCAGTGGCTGCACCAGGAGGAGCACCGGCTGAGCGCCGGTGGCGGTCCGCCGGGGCCGTCCGCCGGCCGCCTCTGGGAGGCGGTCCGGGGTCTGGCGGTACGGCTGTGGGCCACGCCCGGCGGGCAGCTGGGCCTCGCCGATCTCGCGGAGACCGCCGACGCGCTGGCCGCCCTCGCCCCGCCGGCCGAGGAGGCCGCCGCCAGCCGGGACGAGACCACCCAGATCCTGGGGTCGGCCACCCTGCTGGTCCGCGACGCCGAGGGCAACTTCCGCTTCGTGCACCGCTCCGTGCTGGAGTGGCTGGTGGCCGACGCGTGCGCGGCGCGGTTGCGCGCCGGCGAGGACCATCCCGCCGCGCTCGACCGGCCGATGTCCGCGCTGATGGCCGACTTCCTCATCGCGCTCGCCGGCTCCAACAGGGCGCTGCGCTGGGCCACCGGGGTGCTGGCCCGGGGGTCGGACGGGACGGCCGCCACGGACAACGCGATCCTCGTGTCGCGCCGGCTGGGGGCCACCACGGAGGCCGCCCAGCTCGCTGGGCGGGACCTGCGCGGCCGGGACCTCACCGGCCAGAACCTGCGCGGCGCCGACCTGGCGGGGGCCGACCTGCGCGAGGCGACGCTGGTGGGGGCCGACCTGACCGGTGCGGACCTGACCGGGGCGAACCTGGCGCGCGCCCGGCTGCTCGGCGCGCGGCTGGTGGCGGCCGTCCTGCGCGGCGCCGACCTGACCGGGGCCGACCTGCGCGCGGCCAATCTGGATAGGACCGACTTAGACGCGGCGGTGTTATGCTCGACCACGATGTCTGATGGAAGCATCAACAACAGG
>DASQDS010000187.1:0-2148 GCA_035634075.1 Pilimelia sp.
GGGGCGCCCGCCGGGTCGGTCAGCGCGGCGACCGCGCCGGCGGCCGCGGCCGCGGCGGCGAACTCGGCACCGTGCCGGCGGCTGCCGGGCAGGCCCGCGTACAGGTCGCCGGGGCGCACCGCACCGCTGGCGTGCGTGATGCCCGTGACCTGCACGGACTCTGATCCCGGCGGCGGTGCGAGGCCGAGCGGCGCGGCGAGATCCGCCAGCCGACGGGGCGTCACCGCCCGGGGACGGGGATTGCCGGACACGGCGTCAGACCCTACCGCCTCGTGGTCGCCGCACCCCACACCGCACCGCCCGCGCCACCCGATCACGCCCGTCCCCGGTGCTCAGGGGTAGACCACGAACCTCGGGGGCTTCGCGCCGGTCGGCGGGACCTTGAAGCGGGTCAGGGTGTACGCCATGATGTCGCGGAACGCCGGCCCGGCGATCACGCCGCCTCCGCCGCCCGGGGTGTGGGCGAAGACGGCCACGACGTAGCGCGGCTTGTCCGCCGGCGCCATGCCGACGAACGACGCCACCTCGCCCGCGATGTACCGGCCGCCGACCACCTGCGCGCCCGTGCCGGTCTTCCCGGCCACCCGGTAGCCCCGGATCGCCGCGGTCGTGCCGGTGGCCCCGTCGACCGTGATCACGGCCTCCATCATCGTGCGCAGCTGCGCCGCGTTGGCAGGGCTGAGCACCTGCCGGCGCTGCGGGGTGGGCCGCGACCGGACCGACCCGTCGGAGTTCAGCACGGCCTGCACCAGGTGCGGCTGGATCCAGGTGCCGTCGTTGGCGATCGCGCCGTACGCCGCGGCCATCTGCAGCGGAGTCACCGCGACGCCGTGGCCGACCGGGACCGAGCCGTACGACGACCCGCTCCAGTTCTGCGGCGGCTGGACCAGCCCCTGCGCCTCGCCGAGCACGCCGACGCCGGTGACCTTGCCGAGCCCGAAGCGGAGCTGGTAGTCGTACAGCTTCTGCGCGCCCAACAGGTCGGCGATCTTGATCGTGCCGATGTTCGAGGAGTACGCCAGGATGCCGGGCAGGGACATCGCGCGCGGCCGATAGTTCGGGTGGGTGTCGCGGAACTCCTCGTCGCCCTTGGTGATGCGCGGCCCCACCACCACCGCGGAGGTCGGCTTGACCACGCCCTCCTCCAGCGCCGCGCCGACGACCAGCGCCTTGTGTACGGAGCCGGGGTCGAAGACCACGCTGGTGGCCACGTCGTTGCGGTGTTCCGGCTTGTACTTCGACCAGGCGGCGGCGTCGTACGTCGGGTAGCTCGCCTGCGCCACGACCTCGCCGGTGCGCACGTCGAGCACGATCGCCGCGCCGACCGTCGCCTTCACCTTCCGCATGTTGTCGTAGAGCACCCGCTGCGTGTAGAACTGCACGTCCCGGTCGATGGTCAGCCGCAGCGAGCTGCCCGGGTGCGCCGGCGTCTCGTTGCGGTAGCCGCCCGGGATCGCCACGTCCTCCGGCAGGTCGTCGCCGTTGCTGGGCTCGTACACCAGCTTGCCGTTGCGCCCGCGCAGCAGGTCGTCGTAGCGGGCCTCCAGCCCCTCCAGCCCGTTGAGGTCGTCGCCGGTGAAGCCGATGAGGTTGGCGGCGAGGTCGTGGCCGGGCACCTCGCGGCGCTCGTCGGCCGCCACGTTGATGCCGGCGAGGTTCAGCTTGGTCACCGCCTCGGCGGTCTGCACGGTGACCCCGCGCTGGAGGTACTCGAACCGCGACTCGCGCCCGTCCGGCCGCTTGCTGCGCAGCAGCTTGGGCAGGAGCTCCGACCGGGCGATCCCGAGCAGCGGGGACAGCCGCCGGGCGACCTCCGCCGGGTCCTTCACCGCGGTCGGGTCGGCGTAGACGTACCGCGCCTCGACGCTGTGCGCCAGCGCCGCGCCGGCCCGGTCGTAGATCGCCCCGCGCGCGGCCGTGAGCACGACGGTGTCGAGCCGCTGCAACAGCCCTCGCTGCGCGTACGCGGGCGCGTCGGTGACCTGCAGGCCGATCAGCCGGATGCCGATCGCCGCGAACATCGCCAGTGCCAGCACGGTCGCCAGCCGCAGCCGCCGACGTGGGTCGCCCAGCCGCGGCCGCCGCGGCGGACGGGCCGGGTGCGCGGGCTTGCGGACCGGCCGGGCGGTCGCCGCGCGCGCGACGGCG
>DASQDS010000188.1:0-1843 GCA_035634075.1 Pilimelia sp.
CCGGCGCAGCTGCCGCAGCTGGTGGCGCATCGGCGGGCGGGCTGGCGCGAAGGAGTCGCCGGGGCCCGGCCACGTGTCCGCGTACCCGCGCCGGTGTTCCTCGTCACCGCCCCGCCCGTCGTGGTCCGCCGGTGAGCGCGGCCCGCCGACCGGCGCGACGCCGCGGTGGAACGCCGGCCGCGGCGGCTGCCCAGGCGGGAACTGGCCGGGCGGGAACTGGCCGGCCACCTCGACCGTCTGCTCCGCCCACGGCTCCGAGCGGTCTGCCATGCGGTCCTCCCCCCGACGACGGCGGGACGCGCCCGCCCCTGCCACCGAGGGTAACCATCGCGCAAACCGGTCGACCAAACGGTGCGCATCCGTTACAGATGACGGGTGACAGATGGCGAACCGACAATTCGCGCCGCTACCCCGGACGACTGGCCGGCCGTCGCGGCGCTCCTGCGACGCGCGTACCACGGCCCGGAGGACCCCGAGTACGCCGAGCTCGATCGCGCGGTCTACGAGCCGGCGCGCGGGCTGGTGGTGGCCGACGCCGGGGAGGTGGTGGGCCACGCCGTCGCGCTCACCCGCGACCTGACGGTGCCCGGCGCGGTCGTGCCCGCCGCGCACGTCACCAACGTCGCCGTCGCGCCGACGCACCGCCGGCGGGGCCTGCTCAGCCGGCTGATGCGGCGCCAGCTCCAGGAGCTCCACGACGCCGGCCGGGAGCCGTTCGCGGTGCTGTGGGCCAGCGAGGGACGCATCTACTGGCGCTACGGTTACGGCTCGGCGGCGCCGCGGCACAGCCTCACCATCGACCTCCGGGAGGTCCAGCTCCACCCGGACTGGCAGCGGCCGGGCGGCGCGGCGGGCCGGCTGCGCGCCGGCGACCCGGTCGACCTCCGCAAGGACATGGCGGCGGTGTACGAGCGCCTGCGTCCGGACCGGCCGGGCTGGTCCAGCCGCAGCGACGCCTGGTGGCGGTTCATCCTGGCGGACACCATTCCGGGGCGGGACGGCTTCGGCGCCCGGCGCGCCGCGGTGGTCGACGGCGAGGACGGGCCACGCGGGTACGCCGTGTGGCGCACCCGCAGGGGCTGGGTCCGCAACGGCCCCGGCGGCGAGGTGCAGATCAACGCGGTGCTGGCGGTCGACCCGGCCGCGTACGCCGCGCTGTGGGGGCTGCTGCTCGGCATCGACCTGGCCGCCACCGCGGCGTTCTGGTTCGGGGCCGTGGACGAGCCGCTGCAGTACCTGGTGCCCGAGCCCAGCCGGCTCGGCGCCGTGGCGCTGGACAGCCTGTGGGTGCGCCCGGTGGACGTGCCGGCGATGCTGGCGGCACGCCGGTACGCGCGGGACGTCGACGTGGTCATCGACGTCACCGACCCGCTCCTGCCGGCGAACACCGGCCGCTGGCGGCTCACCGGCGGGCCGGCGGGCGCCACGTGCGAGCGGACCGCCGCGCCGGCCGACCTCGCGTGCGGGGTGGCGGAGCTGGGGGCGGTCTACCTCGGCGGCCCGTCGCTGGCGGCGCTCGCGGCGGCGGGCCGGGTCGGCGAGCTGCGGCCGGGGGCGCTGCGGCCGGCGAGCGACGCGTTCGGCTGGCACCGGCCGCCGTCCTCGATCGAGATCTTCTGACGCCGCCGGATCCCGACGATGCGGGCGACGCGGCGGGGCCGCTCGGGCGGTACGGTCGGCTGATGGCGGAGCCCGAACGCAGACGGCGACGGCTGAGGCACACGCGCCCCAGGGCCGCGGAGCCGCCGCCAGCCCCGGCCACTGAACCCACCGTGCCCGCCGAGCCGCCACGGCCGCCCGAGCCGCCTGCGCTCGCCGAGCCGCCCGTGCTCGCCGAGCCGAC
>DASQDS010000189.1:0-4666 GCA_035634075.1 Pilimelia sp.
CGCGGCCCGGCGAGGTGCCGGCGCGGGCACGACGGCGGCCGGCCTGCCGGCCGCCGGCCAGGGCACCAGCGATGTGCCCACCCGGCCGGGTCCCGCACCTCTGCGGGGATCGGCCGGCTCCGGGGTCTCGACGTCGAGCACCCCGTCGGAGGACCGTACTTTCGCGGTCTTTCCAGCCTCGGTCGTGGACAGTGTGGTGGCCTTCCGTCGGCCACCGGTTCCGGCCGACGTCGCGGTCCTGCGGTTGGACGCCAAGACCCCGACCGTCTCACCTGACTAGTGATGGGCCCGTGCCACCGGCGGTGCCGGTGGTCGGGGGGCGAAGCCTCCCGGCGGGCAGCAGCGGAACGACGTTCCACCGAACCATTACGACCGATCTGGGCGCACGTCACAGGCGGAGTCAGGGCAGAGGTCACTTCTGCGTGGGCGCCGCCGCGCCCCGACATCGCGCACAACGGAACACCTTCTACTGACATTTACCGAAAGGTCAAACTTTCCCATGAAGACGTGGGTTCGCAAGTCTCTCAAGGTCGGCGTCCTCTCGGCCGGCATCATCCTCGTCGCCGGTGGAGCCGCTCAGGCCGACTGGGACACCTCCAACAACGACGGTGTGCTGACCGGTAACCAGGCCCTCCTGGACATCGACGTGCCGATCGACATCACCGGCAACGCCGTCGGCGTGGCCGGCGACGCGGCGGCCGCCAGTGCCCACGGCGCCGAGTCCACCCGGGCGGAGAACGGCGGCGCCTGGAACACCGGCGACAACGACGGCATCGGCACCGGCAACCAGGTCGAGGCCCCGATCCATGTCCCGATCAACATCTGCGGCAACGCGGTCGGCGTCCTCGGCGACGCCGCTGCCTCCTGCAGCGGCGGCGGCGACGGCGGCGACGGCGGTGACGGCGGCGACGGCGGTGACGGCGGTGACGGCGACGGCGGCGACGGCGGCGACGGGGATGGCGACGGCGACGGCGACGGCGACGGCGATGGCGATGGCGATGGCGGGTACGACGAGCAGGTCCGTCGCGCCCACGCCGAGTCCATGCCGATCTTCAGCAACCTGGCCGCCCTGCGCCAGGTGACCTCGGCGCTGCCGGCAACCGAGTCCGCGCGCAGCGAGTCCGGCTGGACCACCGGCGACAACGACGGCATCCTGACCGGCAACCAGGCCCTCCTGGACGTCGACGTGCCGATCAACGTCACCGGCAACGCCATCGGCGTGCTCGGCGACAGTGTCGCCGTGGCCGGCTGAGCAACGCCACCAGGCGGGGCGAACCACCCGTCGGTGCCGGGATCCATCCGGGGCTGACGTCCAGATAGAAACAGACCGGGGGCCAGCGACGCTGGCCCCCGGTTCGTGCGTTGGCGACCCTTGCTGCGGTACCCTAACGATCGTTCAGTACTCGAGATGGGTGGAGGCCCGGCGATGACGCTCGACGGTGCGGCGCTGGAGCAATTGCGCAAGCGCGCCCACGCCGGTGGGCCGGAGAAGTACCACGCCGCCAACGCCGCCCGGGGCAAGCTTTTCGCCCGGGAGCGGGTCGCCCGCCTGGTCGACGCGGGCTCGTTCAGCGAGGACGGGTTGTACGCCAACGCGCTCGCCGATGGCCTACCGGCTGATGGAGTAGTGACCGGTCAGGCGATGGTGGCCGGCCGGCCGATCTGCTTGATGGCAAACGATTCCACGGTAAAGGCCGGCTCCTGGGGCGCCCGGACCGTCGAAAAGATCATCCGGATCATCGAGCGCGCGTACACCAGTGGCGTCCCGATGGTCTACCTCGTCGACTCCGCCGGCGCCCGGATCACCGATCAGGTCGACCTGTTCCCCGGCCGGCGCGGCGCCGGCAACATCTTCTGGAATCAGGTCCGCGCCTCGGGCTCGGTGCCGCAGGTCTGCGCCCTCTTCGGCCCGTCGGCAGCCGGCGGCGCGTACATTCCGGCGTTTTGCGACGTCGTCGCCATGGTCGACGGCAACGCCTCGATGTACCTGGGGTCGGACCGGATGGTCGAGATGGTGACCGGGGAGCGCACGACGCTGGAGGAGATGGGCGGCGCCCGGGTCCACTGTGCCGAGAGCGGCGTCGGGCACTTCCTCTGTGCCGATGAGGACGAGGCGTTGGAGACCGTCCGCCGCTACCTGTCGTACCTGCCGACGAACTGGACCGAGGCCCCGCCCGCGGCGGCGGCGGGCCAGGCGCCCGCGGAGGTCGACCTGGCGGCGCTGGTGCCGGCGAGCGAGCGGCACGCCTTCGACATGCGGCGGTACGCCCGCGGGCTGCTGGACGAGGGCTCGTTCTTCGAGATCCAGGCGCTGTGGGCGCGGGAGGTGAGCATCGGGTTCGGCCGCCTGGCCGGCGAGGTGGTCGGCGTGGTGGCCAACAACTCGATGTTCAAGGGCGGCGTTCTCTTCGTCGACTCGGCCGACAAGGCCACCCGGTTCATCCAGCTCTGCGACGCGTTCAACGTACCGCTGCTCTTCCTCGCCGACGTGCCGGGCTTCATGGTCGGCTCGGCGGTGGAGCGGCAGGGGATCATCCGGCATGGCGCCAAGATGATCACGGCGGTGGCCGAGGCGACCGTGCCGAAGATCTGTGTGGTCGTCCGCAAGGCCTACGGTGCCGGGCTGTACGCGATGGCCGGACCGGGCTTCGCGCCCGACGCCACCATCGCCCTGCCCACCGCGAAAATCGCCGTGATGGGCGCCGAGGCGGCGGTCAACGCCGTGTACGCGAACCGCATCGCCGCCATCGACGACCCGGCCGAGCGGGCGGCCTTCGTGGCGGAGCGGCGCGCGGCCTACGAGGCGGACATCGACCTGGCCCGGCTGGCCAGCGAGTTGGTCGTCGACGCCGTGGTGCAGCCGGCCGAGCTGCGCGACGAGCTGATCCGCCGCTTCGCCGCCGCCCGCGGCCGGGACCGGACCTTCGCCCGGCGCCGGCACGGCATCACCCCGGTTTGACCCCCCGAGTGCGCGGCACGTTGACGAGAGCGAGGACCGATGCCTGACTTCCGGCTCAGCGAGGAACATGAGGCGCTGCGCGCCAGCGTGGCCGACTTCGCCCGCGAGGTGGTGGCGCCGGTCATCGGGGAGTACTACGAGGCGCACGCCTTCCCGTACGACATCGTCCGGCAGATGGGCAAGTTGGGCCTGTTCGGGCTGCCCTTCCCGGAGGAGATCGGGGGGATGGGCGGTGACTACTTCGCCCTGTGCCTGGCGCTGGAGGAGCTCGCCCGGGTGGACTCGTCCGTGGCGATCACCCTGGAGGCGGCGATCTCGCTGGGCGCGATGCCGATCTACCGGTTCGGCACCCCCGAACAGCGGGCGCGGTGGCTGCCGCGCCTCGTCACCGGCGAGGCGCTGGCGGCGTTCGGTCTGACCGAGCCGGGTTTCGGCTCCGATGCCGGTGGCACGGCGACGCGTGCCGTGCTCGACGAGGCCGCCGACGAGTGGGTGATCAACGGTGGCAAGGCGTTCATCACGAACTCCGGCACCGAGCTGACGTCGTTGATCACGGTGACCGCGGTGACCGGCATCAACCCGGACGGCACGAAGGAGATCTCCGCCATCATCGTGCCGAGCGGCACCCCCGGGCTGGTGGTGCAACCGGGCTACTCCAAGGTGGGCTGGTGCGCGTCGGACACCCACGCGCTCGCGCTCGACGACGTCCGCGTCCCGGCGGGTAACCTGCTGGGCCGGCGCGGCCGTGGGTACGCGCAGTTCCTCCAGATCCTGGACGAGGGGCGCATCGCCATCGCCGCGCTGGCCGTCGGCCTCGCCCAGGGCTGCATCGACGAGTCGCTCGCGTACGCCCGCCAGCGTCAGGCGTTCGGCCACCGGATCGGCGACTTCCAGGCCATCCAATTCAAGATCGCTGACATGGAAATGCGGGCTCACACGGCCCGGCTGGCGTACTACGACGCGGCCGCCCGGCTGAGCGCCGGCGAGGACGTCAAGCGCAGCGCGGCGATCGCAAAGCTGCACGCCAGCGAGTGCGCCATCGCCAACGCCCGGGAGGCCACCCAGATCCACGGCGGCTACGGCTTCATGAACGAGACGCCGGTCGCGCGGTTCTGGCGGGACTCCAAGATCCTGGAGATCGGGGAGGGCACCTCGGAGGTGCAGCGCATGATCATCGCCCGCGAATTGGGGCTTCAGCCGATCGGTTGAGGCTCCACTGTCGGAAATCCGGGACCGGGCAGTCAAGAGGCTGACGTACGCCTCCCGGGCATGCGCGCGGGTGCGTAACCTGCTCCGCATGACCGTCGATCATGGCGCTGACCAGGGAGGTCCGGCCTTCGACGCTGTCCTTCGGGCCGCCCGCCTGGCCGCCGGCATGACCCAGGCCGAGCTTGCCGTCGCCGCCGGGGTGGGCGTGCGGACGGTGCGGGACCTGGAGCGGGGGCGGGCGTCCCGCCCGCAGCGGACGACGGCGGAGCTGCTGGCCGCGGCCCTCAACCTCACCGGTGTGGCGCTCGCGGACTTCCACGCCGCGGCGCGCGGCGCGGCTGGCGCCGGTGCCGCGGTCGGCGGCGGCGGGGCATTCGGTGGGCACGGGGCATTCGGTGGGCACGGGGCATTCGGTGGCCGCGGGGCGGTCGGTGGCGGCGGGGCGGTCGGTGGCCGCGGGGCGGTCGGTGGGCGCGGGGCGGTCGGGGGCCGCGGGGC
>DASQDS010000190.1:0-2282 GCA_035634075.1 Pilimelia sp.
GCGAGCCGGTCGCCCCGCGGGTACCCCCCGCCGGTGCCCCTGGGCGGTGGCGCGCACGCGTTCTCGCTCCTCCAGGACGACGGCGTCACGCCGGTGGCCTACGACCCGTGCCGGGTCGTCCACTACGCCCTCCGGCCCGACGGCGCCCCCGCCGGCGGGGAGGAGATGGTGCACGCCGCCGTCGCACGGATCAGCCAGGTGACCGGCCTGGTGTTCGTGTACGACGGCCCGACCGACGAGGTGCCCACCGCCGAGCGGGCGGCGTTCCAGCCCGAGCGCTACGGGGACCGCTGGGCGCCGGTCCTCGTCGCCTGGCAGACCGAGGCCGACGAGCCCGACCTCGCCGGCGACGTCGTGGGCCGGGGCGGCAGCACGGCGGTGTCCCTGGGCGACGGGCCGCGGGTGTACGTCACCGGCACGGTCTCCCTCGACGCGGGCCAGTTCCCGGGGATCCTGGACGCGCGGGGCGGCGAGGCCACGGCCGCCGGGATCGTCCTGCACGAGTTCGCGCACCTCGTGGGGCTGGACCACGTGGACGACGAGACCCAGCTGCTGCACCCGGAGACGGTGCCCGGCGTCACCGACTTCGCCGACGGGGACCTCACCGGCCTGACCCGCCTCGGCCGCGGGCCCTGCGTCCCCGAGCTCTGACGCCGGGGCCGGCCGCTCAGCGGGACAGCGGCGAGCGGGCGGCGAGCAGGGCGGTGAGGAGGTAGGCGGCCCCGACGGCGACCACGGCGGGCGGGGAGACGCCGTCCGCGGGCAGGAGGAACGCCGCGGCCAGCAGCGCGACGACGTAGCTGACGTTGACCAGCGTGTCGTAGACGGAGAACACCCGGCCGCGGACCTCGTCGTCGACGACCCGCTGCAGCGTGGCGTCCACGCAGATCTTCACGCACTGCCCGAGGAACCCGAGCACGGCGCCGGCCAGGACGATCCCCCAGGGCTGGAACGGCAGGCCGAGCATCACCAGCAGCGGACCCCCGGTGGCCAGCAGCAGGGTCACCCACCGCGCCGTGCCGAGGCGGCGCACCGCCCGCGGCGTCACCGCCGCCGCCAGCAGCGTGCCGACGGCGCCCGCGGCGACCGCCGCCCCCACCCCCAGCAGCCCCTCACCCGCCGGTGAGGTGGCGCGGGAGTACAGCAGCGTCATCAGCATGAGCAGCCCGAAGCACAGCCGGTGCACGGTGATGACGGCCAGCGCGGTCCCCGCCGGCGGGCGCGCCCGCACGTGCCGGGCCCCCGCCACCATCCCGGCGACCCCCCGGCGGGCAGACGGCCGCGCGACGCCGTCGTCCGGGCCGAGCGCGCCGCGGCCGAACCCGGCGGCCAGTGCCGCGGCGAGCAGATAGGGGCCGGCCGCGCCCAGGGTGAGCAACGCGTACCCGGCGTCCCCGGTGAGGTCGCCGGCCTGCTGCACGACCACGGCGGCCGCGCCGCCGGCCACGGTGGCCACCGCACCGGACGTCGTCGACAGCGCGTTGGCCGGCACCAGGTCCGCGGTCGTGTGCGGCAGGGACGCCGACAGCGCCGACAGCACGAAGCGGGCGACGGAGAAGAGCAGCAGCCCGGTCAACAGGTACGGGGCGCCGGTCGAGCCGCCCGCCACCAGCAGCGCCAGGACGGCGACCAGCCCGGCGCGCAGCAGGTCGGCGTGCACGAGCACCTGGCGCCGGCTCCACCGGTCCAGCCAGACGCCGGCGAAGGGCCCCACCAGTGAGTAGGGCAGCAGCAGGACGGCGACCCCGGCGGCGACCGCGACCGGGTCGGCGGCGCGCTGCGGGTCGAACAGGACGGTGCCGGCCAGGGCGGCCTGCAGCACGCCGTCCCCGAACTGCGCCGACAGCCGGGTGGCCAGCAGTCGGCGGAAGGCCCCGTGGGCCAGCAGGGACCGCACGGTCGTCCCCGCCTGCCGCACCCGGTCACCCTACGGTGGCAGCTCCTCCCCACAGGGTCGACGACGGGCCGAAGGACTCTTGTCCACCGGCGCGCCCTCGGCCGCCGGGTGGCGGCGGAGTGGGGCACACTGGAGAGCGATGACTCCCTCGTCCTCGCCCGATCCCGAGTCGGGGCCGCCGGCCCGGCCCGCGACGGGCCGTCGTCGTCCGGACGCGATCCCTGCGCTCTCGACGGGCTGTCTGGACGACGTCCGGCCCGGGTCGCTGCTCGTGGCGATGCCGAACCTGACCGACCCGACCTTCGCCGGCACCGTGGTCTTCGTGCTGGACCACAACGACAGCGGCACGCTGGGCGTCGTGCTGGGCCGGCCGAGCCAGGTGGAG
>DASQDS010000191.1:0-4150 GCA_035634075.1 Pilimelia sp.
AACGCCCGGACCGCCAGGCGGCGCACCGCCGCCGCCGCATCGGCCGGGATGCGGGCGGGCACGTCGAAGACCGTGTCCCCCGCGGCGTACTTGGCGTCGAAGTCGAAGAACTCCCGGCCGCCGGCCACCCGGATCTCCAGCGGCGGGCCGGCGACGAGCCGGCCGTCCGGGTACTCCAGCACCGCCACGTCGACCTCCCGGCCAGCCACGGCGGCCTCCACCAGCACCCGGTCTCCCGCGCACCGGGCGGCGGACACCGCGGCCGGCAGCCCCGCCCAGTCCGTCAGCCGGGCCACCCCGAGGCTCGAGCCACCCCGCGCCGGCTTGACGAACGCGGGCAGGCCGAGGCGGTCCCGGTCGGGCGCCGGCAGCGTGTCGGCGCCGCCGCGCAGCAGCACACTGTCGGCCACCGGGATGCCGGCGGCGGCGAGCAGGCGCTTGGTGAACACCTTGTCCATCCCCATCGCGCTGGCCGGCGCCGGGTTGCCCACGTACGGGACACCGGCGCGGTCCAGCACCGCCTGCACGGTGCCGTCCTCGCCGTACACGCCGTGCAGAGCCGGGAACACCACGTCGACGCCGCGGAGGACTGCCAGGGCGGCCGCGATGCCGTCCGCGACGGTGCCCCGCGGGCGGCGTGCCGGGGCGCCGGCCGCGCCCACCGACCACCGGCCGTCCCGGCCGATGAACACGCGGACGACGTCGTAGCGCGCCGGGTCCAGGTGCGCGGCGATGCTCTCGCCGGACGCCCGGGAGACGTCGTGTTCGCCGCTGGCGCCCCCGGCGAGGACCGCGACCCGCAGCCGCCCGTCAGTCACCGCCGCCCCCGGCCGTCAGGTGATGGCCGCCCCCGGCCGGCAGGTGGTCGCCGAAACCGGTCGGCAGGTAGCGGCGGGCGGTCCGGGCGCCGAGGCCGGTGAGGATCTCGTGCGGGTTGGTGCCCGCCCAGCCCGCCCAGTCCGCCGCGGTGGGCTCGCCCCACCGGCCAGCGCCCCACAGCACCGCCTCGTCACCGACCGCCACCGGCGCGTCGCCGACGTCGAGCACCAGCGAATCCATCGTCACCGCGCCGGCCACGGGGTGCCGGGCGCCGGCCAACCAGACGCGGGCGCACGGCCCGGCCGCCCGGGGCACCCCGTCGGCGTAGCCGAGCCCCACGAGCGCCAGCGTGGTGGCGCGGCGGGTCACGTACTGATGGCCGTACGACACCGGGGTGCCGGCGGGCACCCGGCGCACCGAGACGACCGGGGCGGTGAGCGTGAGCGCCGGGCGCAGCCCGAACCGGCGGCCGCGCACCGGCTCCACCCCGTACAGCCCGATGCCGGCGCGGACCAGGTCGTAGCGGGCGGCCGGGACCGCCAGCGCGGCGGCCGAGTTCGCCAGGTGGCGCACCGGGTCGAGGCCGGCGGCCCGGGCGTGCGCCACCGCCTCGTCGAAAACGGTTAGCTGCGCCGGCACGCTGGGGTGGCCCGGCTCGTCCGCGCAGGCGAGGTGGGACCACACCGCGCGCACCCGGAGCCCGCCCTCGGCGGCCAGCTTGCCCGCCCAGCGGACCAGCTCCGGCCAGTCCTGCGGCGCCGCGCCGTTGCGGGCGAGGCCGGTGTCCACCTTCAGGTGCACGGCCGCCTCCCGGCCCACCGCCCGGCCGGCCGCCGCCGCCGCGACCAGCTGGTCCGGCGTACCAGCGGCGAGGTCCACCCCCGCGGCCACCGCCGCCCGGCAGTCCTCGCCCGGCCGGACCAGCCAGGCCAGCGTCGGCGCGGCGATGCCGGCGGCCCGCAGCGCCAGCGCCTCGGCGCAGGTGGCCACCCCCAGCCAGCCCGCCCCGCCCGCCAGCGCAGCCCGGGCCACCGGCACCGCTCCGTGGCCGAACCCGTCGGCCTTCACCACCGCCATCAGCTGGCCGCCCCCGTGCGCCGCCAGGACGCCGGCGTTGTGGGTGACCGCCCTCGTGTCCACGGTCGCCGTCCCCAGCGCCATCTCCACCCTCCCCCCGTAGCCCGCCGACGCTGCCGCGCCGACGATCCCCCGCCGACGGCGATCCCGCCGTCGCTCTCGCACAGTGCAGCGGACCGGCGGTGAGCAGGCCGTTAGCGGACTCGCTCACGTGGCGCTCACACCGGCTGCGGGCATACTGGGTGGTCGCTGGCGAGGAGGTCGGGATGCGGGTCCTGGTGGTCGAGGACGAAGAACTGCTCGCCAAGGCGATAGCCGAAGGGCTGCGCCAGGAGGCCTTTGCGGTGGACACAGTGCTGGACGGCGCGGCGGCACTGGAACGGATCAGCGTCAACTCCTACGACGTGATCGTGCTCGACCGGGACCTGCCCAAGGTGCACGGCGACGAGGTGTGCCGGCAGGCCGCCGCCCTGGGCGAGGCGCGGGTGCTGATGCTGACCGTCTCCACCACGGTGGCCGAACGGGTGGCCGGGCTGTCCCTGGGCGCCGACGACTACCTGGCCAAACCGTTCGCCTTCGCGGAGCTCGTGGCGCGCGTCCGGGCGCTCGGCCGCCGCGCCCGGCCCGCCGCGGCGCCGGTGCTGGAGCGGGCCGGCGTCCGCCTGGACCCGCACCACCGCGAGACGCACCGGGCCGGCCGCTTCGTGTCGCTGTCGCGCAAGGAGTTCGCCGTCCTGGAGGAGTTGCTGCGCGCCGAGGGCGGGGTGGTCTCCGCGGAGTCGCTGCTGGAGAAAGTGTGGGACGAGAACATCGACCCGTTCACCACGATCGTCCGCGTGACCATCCGCTCGCTGCGCCGCAAGCTCGGCGACCCACCCGTGGTGGAGACGGTCACCGGCGTCGGTTACCGGATCCGGTGACCGCCGTGTTCTGGCATCGAGGCAGCCTGCGCTTCCGGTTGACATTCGTCTTCGGCCTGCTGTTCTTCGCCGCGGGGCTGGCGGTGCTGGCCGGCACCCTGATCCTGGTCGAGAACAGCATGAGGTACGGCCTGAGCCTGGCGTTCAACAGCCGGATCGCTGGCCTGGACGGCGAGCTCGCGCAGGTGATCCTCGACCAGCAGCAGGGGTCGGACGAGGCCACCAAACAGGTCATCCTCGACTCGATGCGCGGCAACCTGCTCGCCAAGGGCGGCCTGACGGTGCTGGCGGTGGGCCTGGTCGCCACCACGGCCGGCTGGCTGTTCGCCGGGCGCCTGCTGCGCCCGCTGCACCAGATCACGGCCACCGCCCAGCGGGTCGCCGGCCGGACCCTGCACCGGCGCATCGATCTGGACCTGCCGCCGAGCGAGGTGAAGACGCTGGCCGACTCGTTCGACAGCATGCTGGACCGGCTCGACCAGTCCTTCGCCGGGCAGAGCCGGTTCATCAGCAACGCCGCGCACGAGCTGAAGACCCCGCTGGCGCTGAACCGGACGCTGGTGGAGGTGGCGATGAACCGGCCGGACTGCCCGCCGGAGGTCCGCCAGCTCGGCGAGAACCTGCTGGCCGTCAACAGCCGGCACGAGCAGCTCATCGACGCCCTGCTCATGCTGGCCAGGGCCGAGGAGGCGGTCGGCGAGCGGGTGCCGGTCGACCTGGCCGACCTGGCCGACTCGGTGCTCGACCGGGTGACCCCCGACACCGTCACCGCGGAGACCGCGACGGTGCACCCCGACCTGCGGGCGGCACCCACCACGGGGGACCCGATCCTGCTGGAGCAGGTGGTCTACAACGTGGTCGACAACGCGCTGCGGTACAACGTGCCCGGCGGCTGGGTGCACGTCACCACCCGGCGCACGCCGGTCGGCGCCGAGGTCGTGGTCACGAACACCGGCGCACAGATCGCCGCCCACGAGATCCCGAGGCTGTTCGAGCCGTTCCGCCGCCTGACCGACCGGGTCTCCTCCGCGCGCGGCAGCGGGCTCGGCCTGTCGATCGTGCGCGCGGTCGCCCGCGCCCACGGCGGCGACGCCGCCGCGGTGGCCCGGGACGGCGGCGGGCTTGTCGTCCGGGTGAGCCTGCCGGCGCGCCCGGTGACCCCACCACCCACCAGGCGCCACTGAAGCCCGCACCCGGACCGGCGCACTCACCCGCGACCTTGGACCCGCAACCCCCCGAATCGGTTAGCCACGGGACCAAGATCCACGCTGGGCCGCGCCGGCGTGCGCAGCGGGCCGGGGCGGCGTCAGCGCGGGCCGCGAGCCGGCACGACC
>DASQDS010000192.1:0-2251 GCA_035634075.1 Pilimelia sp.
ACTCGGCGCCGTCCGCGCCCGCCCGGCACGCCGCTCCCGACGTGCCGACCGATTCGGCGGCGGACGAGGCGCCGGTCCGGCGGGTGGTCGGCTCGCCCGCAGGCCGGGCCGCCGAGCGGCCGGTGGCCGGCGAGGACGCCGACTTCAGCTGACCCGCCGGAAGCCGTGGGGAGGCGCGATGCCACCGTACGCGGACGCGCCCGGCCGGCCGCTGCTGCCGGCGTTGACCGGCATCCGCTTCCTCGCGGCCCTGGCCGTCTTCCTGCACCACCTGCCGCGCCCCGGATGGGCGCCGGCGCCGCTGGCCACCTTCATGGCGTCCGGCTACAACGGCGTCACGGTCTTCTTCGTGCTGTCCGGCTTCGTGATCTGTCTCAACTACGCCGACGCCCTGCGCCGGCCCACCGCGCGGGCCACCTGGAACTACGCGGTGGGCCGGCTGGCCCGGATCTACCCGCTCTACCTGGCCGCCCTCGTGTTCGTCGTGGTGCTGACCGGGGTCGGCCGGCCGGACCGGCTGCCGTGGCACCTGTTCGCGGTGCAGGCGTGGTCGCCCGACCTGACGGTGGCGTACGCGTACAACGCGCCCGGCTGGTCGATCGGCGTCGAGTTCTTCCTGTACGCCTGCTTCCCCGCCCTGGCTTTCGCCCTCGCCCCGATCGCCCGGCGCCCGGCGGCGCTGTGGGCGGCCGGGGCCGCCGTGGTGCTGGCGCTGCTCGCCGTGGCCGTCTGGTTCCAGGCCAGCGGCCTCGACCTCGCGCCGGCCGACCCCGACAGCGCGCACCGCTGGCTCTACCGCATGCCGCTGCTGCGGCTCGGCGACTTCGCCGTGGGCGCGATCGCCGCGCTGCTGTTCCGGCTGTCCCGTGAGCGCACCGCCGGTGCCCGCGCTCCCGCTGTCCGGGAGCTGGCGACGTGGGCGCCGGCGTTGGCCATCGTGGGGCTGATGTGCTGGCCGGGCAAGAGCGCGTACACCCCCCGGCTGGACGCGCTGTGGGTGGTGCCGACCGCGCTGCTGTACCTGGGCCTGGCCCGGCACCCCGGCGCGTCGCTGAGCCGCGTGCTCGCCAGCCGGCCCCTCGTCCTGCTCGGCGAGACCTCGTTCGCCTTCTACCTGGTGCACCGGCCGCTCCAGCACGCCTTCGACGCCGAGCGCCTCGTGCGCGCCTCGCCGCCCCGCTACGCGGTGTTCGTGGTGCTGCTGGTGGCACTGACGGCGGCCCTGGCCATCGGCCTGCACCACGTGCTGGAGGTGCCGGCGCGGGACTGGCTCAACGCCCGGCTGCGGCTCCCGACCCCCGTCCGGCCGCCCGACGAGGCCGGCCGGCGGGGCCACCCGGTGCCCGCCCCGACCCAGCCGGTACCCGCCCGGGCGCCGGCCCGCGACCGCGCCCCGGTGCCCGGGACGCGGGCCGGATGACCGGGCGGCGGTCCGGGTGACCGGGCGACAGGGGGTGGATCCGCACCGCGTCGGGGTATCTCGGCAAGGTGCAGACCTTCCTGCCGTACCCGGACTTCACCGCGACCGCCCGCGTGCTGGACCAGCGCCGGCTGGGCAAGCAGCGGGTGGAGACCATCCAGGTCCTGCGGGGCCTGACCGTGGCCGGGTACGGCTGGCGGCACCATCCCGCGGTCAAGATGTGGGCCGGGTACGAGGAGGCCCTGGTGCGCTACGGCCTCGACATCTGCCAGGAGTGGTGCGCTGTCGGTCGTGCCGACACCTGCGCTGCCACGTTGGCCGCCGACCTCACCGCGGCCGGCGGGCCGGGCGCGGTGCGTACCCAACGGGAGTTGGCCGAGGCGGGCGAGCTGCCGCCCTGGCTCGGCCGCGCGGACCTGCACCTGAGCCACAGGGTCGCGCTGCTGCGCAAGGACCCGGCCTTCTACCGGCCGTTGTTCGGCGACCTGCCGGCGGAGATGCCATACGTATGGCCAGCATCGGACCGGACGCCGTCGCGTCTGGCCAGGTCGGTCGTTAGCGAGCAGTGACGGGGAGGAAAACCTTGATGGAACGGTCGACCGCGGCGCAGGCGGCGGGTGTGTTTCTGGTGACGCTGGCGGCCGGGCTGCCGCTGGCCATCCGGGCGGGCGACTGGCTTGCCGGCGATGGCCCGCCGGCGCCGCCGCCCGCGCAGGGCCAGCACATCGAATCCCGCCTGGGCGAGGCGCCGGCGGCGGAGCGCCCGGTGCCGGGTGGCTGGTCCGGGGAGCGGGAACCCGACGCGGTGACCTCCGCCGCGGCCACGGCGCC
>DASQDS010000193.1:0-2172 GCA_035634075.1 Pilimelia sp.
GCCGGCGCGCGCGCCGAGCACCCGGTCGGCGGCGACCGCGGCGAGCACCGAGGCGGTCAGGTCCGGCACGTCGGCGCTGGTCACCCGGACCGCGCGGGTGATCCGCTCGGCGCGCCGAAGCCAGTCCCGGCAGCCCCGGCAGGATCCCACGTGCTCGTCGAGGGCCGCCGCCGGCACCCCGGGCTCCTCCCCGTCCAGCCGCGCGGAGAGCGCGCCGCGCATCCGGTCGCAGGTCATGCCGGGTAGTCGTCCCGCGGGCCGGAAAAGTTCCCGGCATTTCACGGCCAGGTGTCCACCGATCAGGGACCCCTTGCGAGCCGGGGAACGCTCAGCAACGGCGCGTACGCTATGTGTCCGTGATCCCCGGCCCGCGCGACCGCCCGCCGACCGCCGACGGCGCGGCGGGCCCCGACGGCGATGCCGTCACCGCGTGGGCCCTGGCCGCCGGGGGCGGCGACCCGGCCGCGATGGCGGCGTTCGTCCGCGCGACGCAGGCGGAGGTGTGGCGGTTCACCGCGGCGCTGGTCGACGCGGGCAGTGCGGACGACCTCACCCAGGACACCTACCTGCGGGCGTTCCGCGCCCTGCCGGCCTTCGAAGGGCGGGCCAGCGCCCGCACGTGGCTGCTCGGCATCGCCCGGCGGGCGTGCGCCGACCACGTCCGCACGGCGGTGCGGCATCGCCGGCTGGACGCCCGGCTCGCCGGGCAGCGGCACGACACCGCGCCGGACCCGGCCGGCCCCGCCGGGGCCGCCGACCTGGTGCGCCGGCTGCCGGCCGACCGGCGGGCGGCGTTCGCGCTGACCCAGGTGCTGGGCCTGTCGTACGCCGAGGCCGCGCAGGTGGAGGCCGTGCCGGTGGGCACCATCCGGTCCCGGGTGGCGCGCGCCCGGGCGGAACTGATCGAGGCGGTCGGCGAAGAACTGGCGAGCTGACCGCAACCGAATGGCCCGCTCGAACGACACACAGGGTGTGACTATGACGACGGGGACGACGGCCGCGGCCGGCCCGCGCCCGTGGACGCCGTGGCTGGGCACCGCGGCACGGCTCGGCCTCGCCGCCGTATGGCTGGTCGCCGGCGGCGCCCAGGTCGGTGACCTGGCCGCCTCCGGGCGCGCCGGCAACGCGTACCAACTGATGCCGTACGACGTGGCGAAAGTTGTCGGCGCGGCCCTGCCGTTCGCGGAGGTCGCCCTGGGTCTCCTGCTGCTCGTGGGGTTCGCGACGCGGCTGGCCGCCGCGGTCTCCGCCGGGCTGCTCGTGGTCTTCCTGGCCGGCATCGCGTCGGCGTGGGCGCGCGGCCTGTCCATCGACTGCGGCTGTTTCGGCGGCGGCGGGACGCTCGGCGCCGGGGAGCGGCCCAGCTACCTGCTCGAGGTCGTCCGCGATGTGGGCTTCCTGGCGCTGGCCGGTTTCCTGTTGGCGTGGCCGCCGACCCGGCTGTCGCTGGACGCGCGGCTCGCGGCGGGCGACGACGAATTCGACGAGGACGGGCACACGGAGGAGGAGCGGCAATGAGCAAGCGGACCGGCAGCAAGCAGGCGGCACGGGTCGTCCGGGAGCAGCTCGCCCGGGAACGCCGTCGGCGGCGGGCACTGTGGACCTCCGTCGTCGCCGCGGTGGTGCTGCTGCTGGCCGGCCTCGCCGGCTGGGCGGTGGTCGCCAACGACCAGCCCAGGGGCACCTTCGCCACCCCCGCCGCGGTGAGCCGCGCCGATGACTCCGGCATCGCGATCGGCAGCGGTCCGGTCAGTGTGGACATCTACGCCGACTTCATCTGCCCCGCCTGCCGGCAGTTCGAGGAAGTCAGCGCCCAGACCGTGACGGATCTGCTCGCGGAGGGCAAAATTACCCTCGTGTTCCACCCGGTGGCTTTCCTGGACCGGACGACGTCGACCGAGTATTCGACCCGGGCGTCCGCCGCGTCGGCCTGCGCGCCCGACGGCGACACCTACCGCAAGTATGCGACCGCGCTGTTCGCCAACCAGCCCCCGGAGGGCGGTGCCGGGCTCAGCGACGACGAGCTGATCCGCATCGCCGGTACTGTCGGGCTCACCGGCGAGGCGTTCACCCGGTGCGCGCGCGACGGCACGTACCGGCCGTGGACCGCGCACGTCACCGAGGTGGCCAGCCAGCGTGGCGTGAGCGGCACGCCGACGATCCTGGTCGCCG
>DASQDS010000194.1:0-2079 GCA_035634075.1 Pilimelia sp.
GGCAAGGGCCTGTCCGGCGGGCGGATCGTCGTCCGCCCGGCGCGCGAGGCCACCTTCCCGGCCGAGGACAACGTCATCGCCGGCAACGTCATCGGCTACGGCGCCACCGCGGGTGAGGTCTTCCTGCGCGGCCGGGTCGGCGAGCGGTTCTGCGTGCGCAACTCCGGCGCGCTGGCCGTCGTCGAGGGCGTGGGCGACCACGCGCTGGAGTACATGACCGGCGGCTCCGCGGTGATCCTCGGCCAGACCGGCCGCAACATCGCGGCGGGCATGTCCGGTGGCATCGGCTACGTCCTCGACCTGGCCCGGCACCGGGTCAACACCGAGATGGTGGACGTCGAGCCGCTGGACGGGGAGTCCGCGCAGTGGCTGCGCGACGTGCTGGTGCGCTACGCCACCGACACCGAGTCGCCGGTGGCCGCCGCGCTGCTGGCCGACTGGGGCCGCTGGTCCGAGCGGTTCAGCATCATCATGCCGCGCGACTACCGGCGCGCGCTCGAGGCCCGGCGTGCCGCCGAGGCCGCAGGTACGGATGTCGACAGGGCAGTGATGGAGGCCGCACGTGGCTGACTCGACCGGGTTCCTCAAGCACGAGCGGGCGCTGCCGCCGCGGCGTCCCGTCGACGTGCGGATCATGGACTGGAAGGACGTCTACCTCACCCGGCAGAACGGGGAGGACGCCGTCTTCCCGGTCACCGCGGTGCGCCAGCAGGCCGCCCGGTGCATGGACTGCGGCATCCCGTTCTGCCACCACGGCTGCCCGCTGGGCAACCTGATCCCGGAGTGGAACGACCTCGCCCGCCGGGACGACTGGACCGAGGCGATCGAGCGGCTGCACGCGACCAACAACTTCCCGGAGTTCACCGGGAAGCTGTGCCCGGCGCCGTGCGAGGGCTCCTGCGTGCTCAACCTGCAGGAGTCGCCGGTCACGATCAAGCAGATCGAGTGGGAGATCATCGACCAGGCGTTCCAGCGCGACCTGGTCAAGCCGGTCACCCCGCAGGAGCACACCGGCAAGCAGGTCGCCGTCATCGGCTCGGGGCCGGCCGGGCTGGCCGCCGCCCAGCAGCTCACCCGTGCGGGGCACGACGTCACCGTCTTCGAGCGGGCCGACCGGGTCGGTGGGCTGCTGCGCTACGGCATCCCGGAGTTCAAGATGGAGAAGGCCGTGCTGGACCGGCGGCTGGACCAGATGCGCGCCGAGGGTACCCGGTTCGTCACCGGTGTCGAGGTCGGCAGCGGCCGGGACGGCGACCTCACCGTGGAGCAGCTGCGCGGCGAGTACGACGCCGTCGTGCTGGCCGGCGGCGCCACCGTGGGCCGCGACCTGCCGGCGCCCGGCCGGGAGCTCCGGGGCATCCACCTGGCCATGGAGTACCTGCCCAACGGCAACCGGCAGGCCCTCGGCGAGCTCGACGACCCGCCGATCAACGCCAGGGGCAAGCACGTGGTGATCATCGGCGGCGGCGACACCGGCGCGGACTGCCTGGGCACCGCCCACCGGCAGGGCGCGCTCTCGGTGACCCAGCTGGAGATCATGCCGGCGCCCCCCGGCCAGCGGGACGCCGCCAGCAACCCGTGGCCGACATACCCGATGGTCATGCGGGTCTCCAGCGCCCACGAGGAGGGCGGGGAGCGGCTCTACAGCGTCAACACCGAGCGCTTCGTCGGGGACGACGGCAACGTGCGCGCGCTGCTCATCCACGACGTGGAGCGGGTCGACGGCCGGTTCCAGAAGGTGGAGGGCACCGAGCGCGAGCTGCCCGCCGACCTGGTGTTCCTCGCCATGGGCTTCACCGGCGCCCAGCGCACGGGCCTGGTCGAGGCGCTGGGGGTGGACCTGGACCAGCGCGGCAACATCTCCCGCGACGGCGAGTTCATGTCCACCGTCCCCGGCGTCTTCGTCGCCGGAGACATGGGCCGCGGCCAGTCGCTCATCGTGTGGGCGATCGCCGAGGGCCGGGCCGCCGCCGGCGCCGTCGACGCCTGGCTGACCGGCTCGACGACGCTGCCGCGACCGGTGACCCCCACCGCGGTCGCACTGCGCTGAAGGATGACCCCGTCCCTCCTGAGCGTCCG
>DASQDS010000195.1:0-9377 GCA_035634075.1 Pilimelia sp.
TGCCGCACCCCGGCCAGCGCGCGGGTCAGCTCGTCGGAGGGGAACTCGGGCTCAGTCACGGTCGGCCACCTCCTCCCGCGTCTCAACGAGCTGGGCGGCCAGCGCGGCCCGGCCCCGGTGTAACCACGACTTCACGGTCCCGACCGCGACCTGCATCTCGTGGGCGACCTCGGCGACCGAGAGGTCCACGAGGTGATGCAGCACGATCGCCCGCCGCTGGTCGTCCGGCAGCCGGCGCAGCGCCGCCACCAGCGCGACGTGGTCCGGGCTGAGCCCGGGGACGTGGCCGGGGCGTTCCCGCCGCGCGTGCGCCCGGGCGACGCGCAACCGGCGCCACCGGGAGGTGGCCAGGTTGAGCGCCACCCGGCGGATCCACGCCATCGGGTCCTGGTACCCGGCCACGTCACCCCACCGCTGCCAGGCCCGGCAGAAGGCCTCCTGGGCAAGGTCCTGCGCCTCGGGCAGGTCACCGACGTAGGCGTGCAACATCGCCACCACGTCGCCGTACCGGGCGTGGTAGAGCGCGTCGAAGTCGGCCGCGGCTGGTCGGGCCAGTCGAACGGCTGCCGGCGGGCGGTCGGGCATGCCACATCACACGCCACCCGACCCCGCGCGGTTGCACCCGATCGCCATCCTTCTCCGCCCGGGCGGCGAGGGCGGCCGGCTAAGGTGTGGGCGTGGGCGGTTACCTCGGGTCGTACGCCACGCTCGGCCTGCTGTTGCTCGCGGGCGGGCTGTTCTTCGCGGTCGCGTTCGGGGCCAACCGGCTGCTGCGCCCCGCCCACCCCGCGGACCCGCCGGCGAAGCGCGAGTCGTACGAGTGCGGCCTTGACCCCGTCGGCGGCGACTGGGCGCAGGCGCAGATCCGCTACTACGTCTACGCCTACCTGTACGTCCTCTTCGCCGTGGAGAGCGTGTTCCTGTTCCCCTGGGCGGTGATCTTCGACCGGCCGGGCTTCGGCCTCGTCACGGTCGCCGAGATGGGGATCTTCGTGGCGGTCCTCGCGCTGGGCATCCTGTACGCCTGGCGCAAGCGCATCCTGCGCTGGACGTGACCTGACCTGACCGGCCCGCGCCGGGCCGGACCGCCGGCCTCAGGCGAGGGCGCGGCGGGACACGGCCGGGGGGCGGTCGCCGCGGATGGCCGCGACCATGTCCAGCGCCCGCCGCGTCGGCCGCACCTGGTGCGCCCGGAAGACGCGGGCGCCCAGCCACGCCGACACGGCCGTCGCCGCGAGTGTGCCCTCCAGCCGGTCGGGCACCGGCAGGTCGAGGGTCTCCCCGATGAAGTCCTTGTTCGACACGGCGACCAGCACGGGCCAGCCGGTCGCCACCAGCTCACCGAGCCGCCGGGTGACCTCCAGCGAGTGCCGGGTGTTCTTGCCGAAGTCGTGCGCCGGGTCGATGATCAACCCGTCCCGGCGTACCCCCAGCGCCAGCGCCCGGTCCGCCAGCCCCGTCACCGTGGTGAGCACGTCGGCCACGACGTCGGTGAACGCGGCGCGGTGCGGCCGGGTGCGCGGGCGCAGCCCGCCGGCGTGCGAGCAGACCAGGCCGGCGCCCGTCGCGGCGGCGACCTCGGCAAGTGCCGGGTCGGCGCCGGCCCAGGTGTCGTTGATGAGGTCAGCGCCGGCCGCGACCGCCTCGCGGGCCACCTCGGGTCGCCAGGTGTCGATCGAGATGACCAGCTCGGGAAAACGCCGGCGCACCGCCGCCACCGTGGCCACTGTCCGGCGGATCTCCTCCGCCGGGTCGACGGGCGCGCCGGGGCCGGCCTTGACGCCCCCGATGTCGATGATGTCGGCGCCGGCGACCGCCGCCTCGTCCACCGCGCGCAGGGCCGCGTCGGCCGCGAAGGTGGCGCCGTGGTCGAAGAACGAATCGGGCGTACGGTTGACGATCGCCATGACGGCCAGCTCGTCGGCGCCGAATGTGCGCGGTCCCAGCCGCAGCGCCTGTGCCATCGCCGACTCCCTCCAGGTGATCATGAGGTCGCCCGCGGGGTGGCGGGGTCGCCTGCGGGCAGCCGTCGTGCCACGATCGCCGTATGGGTCAGTATGTGCTTCTGCTTGTCGTGGCGTTGACCGTGGGGGCGGTCGTGTTCGGGGTGACCGTGTTGATGTCCGGTGGTGATCCGGGGCTCAGCGCGGTGGAGCCGGACGGCCGGTCGTCTCCCCTGCCGGGGACCCGCCCGCTGGGCGAGGCCGATGTCGCCGGCGTCCGTTTCGATACGGTGCTGCGGGGGTACCGGATGGCCCAGGTCGACCAGGCGCTGGATCGCGCGGCGTACGACATCGGCTACAAGGATGAGCTGATCAGCGTGCTTGAGGCGGAGGTCGCGGCGTTGCGTGAGGGGCGGACGGCGGATGCCGAGGTGCTGCGGCGTGCCCGGGAGGCGGCGGTGAACCAGCCCCGCGTCAACCTGCAGGCCGCCGCCGGCGGCACGATCGAGCTGGGCGACGTGGCGGATCCGGCCCGCGATCCCGCGCGGCCCGACCGCGTCGCCGGGTCCCCGACGGTGGACGCCGCCGCCGGCCCGCCGGCCACCGACGGGGCGCCCACTGCCGGGGCGGCTCCCGACCGGGAGAAGAGCGCCGAGGACGAGGTCGCCCCGGACGCGGCGGCGTCCGCCGGGCGGCCGGCGGAGGCCGCGCCCGGCGCCCCCCGCGTCGCGAACCCGACCACCGGGCTGGCCACCACCGACGGCGCCGCGCAGAAGGCGACGGACGTCGCCGGCACCGGGGAGGACAACGGGCTGCGCAGCGCCACGGCGGAACGTCGGTGACGGCGCCCGATCCGGACGCCGCCGGGGGCAACCTGCGCGACGCCTCCCGGCCCGGGTCGGGCGAGGTGACCGCCACAGTCATCGTGAACGCTCCGGCCGCGACGGTCTTCGCGGCGTTCACCGCCTGGGAGCGCCAGTCGGATTGGATTCCGTTCACCCGCGTGCGGGTGGTGGAGGGCGACGGGGGCGAGGGGAGCCTGATCGAGGCCGTGACCACCGTCGGGCCGGCCGTCCTGCGGGACGAGATGCGGGTCGCCCGGGTGGACCCGCCGTACGAGGTCCGGGTCGTGCACTGCGGGCGGCTGCTGCGCGGCCCGGGGGTGCTGCGCTGCACGCCGATGGAGCGGGACCGCACCCAGGTGGTCTGGCACGAGTGGTTCCACCTGCCCGGCGGGCTCGCCGGCCGGGTGGCCTGGCCGGTGCTGTGGCCGGGCTCGAAGGTCAGCCTCACGAGCGCCTTGAAGCGGTTCGCCCGCCTGGTCGAGGCCGGCCAGATCCCCTGAGGGCCCTGATTCCGTGCTGTTGCCCCGGCGGCGGCGCCACGGGCCGGCGCGGTGTCGGTGGGCGCGCCTAGGGTTGCTCCGTGACCGACCTGGTGACCGGCCCCGACGGCCGCCCGCGCTGCGCGTGGGCCGCGGGCGCGCCGGAGTATGTGCGCTATCACGACGACGAGTGGGGCCGCCCGGTGCGCGGCGACGACCCGCTGTTCGAGCGGCTCACCCTCGAGGGGTTCCAGTCGGGGCTGTCCTGGCTGATCATCCTCCGCAAGCGCGCGGCGTTCCGGGCGGCGTTCGACGGGTTCGCCATCGGCGCCGTCGCGGGTTACGGCGAGGCGCAGGTCGCGCGGCTGCTCGCCGACCCGGGCATCGTGCGTAACCGGGCCAAGATCGAGGCGTCGATCACGAACGCGCGCGCCGCGCTGGCGCTGCCCGACGGCCTGGCGGCGCTGCTGTGGTCGTTCGCGCCGGTGCGCCGTCCCGCCCGCCCGGCCACCCGGGCCGACGTGCCGCCCACCACCGCCGAGTCGGTCGCGCTGGCCAAGGAGCTCAAGCGCCGCGGCTTCCGGTTCGTCGGGCCCACGACGGCGTACGCGTTGATGCAGGCCACGGGCATGGTCGATGACCACATGGTGGGGTGCCACGTGGCACCGTGATGAGATGGGCCCATGGCGCAGTGGGCGGTGCTTCTGGATCCGGCGCGGTTCGAGGCGGAGCGTCTCTTCCACCACGACACGCTGGACCTCCCGCCGGACGCGGCCGCCGCACCGGGCGACGAGGTCGTGGTCCTGGCCGGTGGAGCGGAGCCGGCGGTGGTGGCGCTCGGCCGGGTCGTCGACGGACGGCCGGGCCTGGCGGTGGCGTACACCCGGCGGGCCTTCGACGACCCGCAACCGGCCGGTCCGCTGGCGCTCGCCGGGCCGCTCTCCCGGTTGGCGCCGGCGACGTTCGGCGCGCTGGCGGGGCGCGTGGCCGGCCCGCGCGACCGGCGCACCTGGCTGGTGAGCGTGGACCTGCCGATCGAGGCGGAGTCGCCCGCGGAGGCGGTCGGCCGGTTCTGGTCGTACGTGCGGGAGTTGGGCCCGCGCGAGCTGCCGGCCTTCGTCGCCCCGACGGACGACGAGTTGGCCATGCAGGCGTACGTGCTGGGGGAGCCGGCCAACCTCGACCCCGAAGAAGACGACGACGATCAGGGCTGACTGACAACGGGCGACGCCCGGGTCCCCGTGAGGGGGGCCCGGGCGTCGCCCGTTGCGATGTGCGGGGGTGCGGTGGTGCCAGGGGGTCAGCCGCGGATGCCGGCGACGACCAGCGAGGCGTGGCCGTGCAGGAAGTTGTTCCAACCGCCGGTCACCGGCGCGCCGGAGGCGAGCAGGTTCGTGCTGTCGCTGCCGCTGGACAGCTTCCACGCCGTCCACGAGACGCCGTTGGTGCGCATCCAGTTGATCCACGTCTGCCCCTCGGGGGCGCAGACCCGGCCGTCGGTGCCGCCGTCAGCGTGCGAGGCACCCCACTCCGTGACGAACAGCGCCAGCCCGGCGCGGATTGCCGTGTCGCCCTTGGCGCGCAGGCCGGAGGTGTGCGAGCAGGAGTAGAAGTGCAGCGTGTACATCAGGTTCGAACCGGCCAACGGGCTCAGCGCCGCCTGGTCCACGGCCTGCGACCAGGTGCCCGTGCCCAGGACCACGATGTTGTCCGGGTCCGCCGCGCGGATCGCCGAGACCACGGCCTGGTGGTACGGCTTGATGACCCCGGTCCAGCTGACCTGCAGCGGCTCGTTGAACGTCTCCCAGATCACGTTCGGCAGGTGCCCGTACCGACGCGCCAGGTCACCGAAGAACGCCACCGCCTGCGACCGGTTGTTCTGCGCCTCGTGGGCGTGCCAATCCACAATCACGTACACACCCGCGGCGACCGCGTTGTTGATGATCCGCTCGACCTGCCCGCGGGCCCTTGCCGGGTCGCTGAGGTAGGCACCGGCCGGCTCGACACCCATCGCGGCGCGGATGACGGTCAGGCCCCAGTTGTCGCGCATCCACCGCAGGGCGGTCAGGTTCTCGGCGTAGCCGCGGCTTTCCCAGTTCAGCCACATGCTGCTCACACCGCGCAGCTGCACCTGGGAACCGTTGCTCGCGCACATCCGGGTGCCACAGACCCGCAGCTGACCGAAGCGGGCGACGGGCGTGCCGCTGGTCGGGGGCGCCGGGGTGGCCGACGGCGGCGTGGCGGTGCGCGTCGGGGTCGGTCCGCCGGTGGTCGGGCGCGGCCCGGGGGTGGTCGGCTGGGCCGACGTCGGCACCGGGGTCGCCCCGGCGCCCATCTTGACCAGCTGCCACTGCTGGTTGGTCCCGCCGTTGTCCGCGTACTCCTTGATCGTGGCGCCGTCGGCGGTGGACCAGGACGCCAGGTCCAGCACGCGCCCGCTGCGGCCGACCAGCTTGACGTACCCGCTGGTCGTGTCCACGACCCGGAACTGCTGCGTGGCGGCGTTCGTGTCGGTGGCCTGGACCGCGACCGCGTCGGTGCCGACGGAGAGCACCTTGCTGCTGTGCCGGGCCGTCAGGCGGTAGTAGTCCGCGCCGGCCGACGCGAGCTGGAACTGCTGGCTCGGCGCGTTCGAGCGGGTGGCCTGGGTGATCCGGGCGCCGTCCGTCGTCGCGGCGGAGGCCACGGCGAGCGCCTTGCCGCTGTGCCGGTTGACGATCTGGTAGTACGCACCGGCCTCGATCGTCGCCGCGTTGGCGCTCTGGATGACGACGACGGCGGTGCCCATCGCCAGCGCGCCGACGGCCGCGCCGATGACCAGGCCGCGGCGGCGCCGGCCGCGCGGGGGGCGGGCAGCGGTTCCGGTTCTTTCCATCAAGGCATCGCTTCCTGTTGACGGGCGTTCTCGTCGGCGTGGGGTGGGTGCGGGCCGCGGCCTGCCGAGGGCCGCGGCCCGCGTACGCCCGCGGCTCCCGCCCTCCGCGACGTACATCAGCGACCGCCTCGATTGTCGGCAGGGGTCCGACGGGCGGTATCACAATCAGTGATGAGGGGGGAGACCGTCCACCATGGAACGCGGCGGGCCGTAGGGGCTTTACTGCCAGCAACGATATGGATGTCGATCGGCGCCGGTCAACTCGGCAGCGCCGTTTAATGATTACTTAAGGTCAATCTTTCGCGCGCTTCAGGAAGCCGCCGCCCGCGCCGGCCTATCGGCCCTCGAAGACCGGCCTGCGCTTCGCCAGAAACGCCGTGGTGGCGGACCGGTGGTCGGCGGTGGCGCCGCAGATCGCCTGCGCCTGCGCCTCGGCGGCCAGCGCGTCCGACAGCGTGCCGGCGCCGCCGATGGAGAGCTGGCGCTTGATCGCGCCGTACGCGACCGTCGGGCCGGCGGCCAGCCGGGCGGCCAGCTCCCGGGCGGCCGGCAGCACCGCCTCGTCGTCGTCGACGAGCCGGGTGAACAGCCCGAGCCGGTCCGCCTCGGCGGCGCGCACCGGCTCGGCCAGCGTCAGCAACTCCACCGCCTTGGCGTGGCCGACCAGCCGGGGCAGCGACCAGGACGCCCCCGTGTCGCCCGCGAGACCCACGTTGGCGAACGCCATGAGCAGGGTCGTGCCGGGGCCGCCGAGCCGGAAGTCGGCCAGCAGGGCGAGCGAGGCCCCGGCCCCGGCCGCCATCCCCCGCACGGCCGCCACCACCGGCTTGGGCAGGTCGGCCAGGCGCTGCGCGATGGGGTTGTAGTGGGCGCGCACGGTGGCGAGCGGGTCCGCCGCGCCGTCGGCCAGGGTGGCGGCGTGCTCGCGCAGGTCCTGCCCGACGCAGAAGGCACCGCCGGCCCCGGCGAGGACCACCGCCCGGCAGGACCGGTCGCCGGCCAGCGACCCCAGCGCGTCCCGCAGCGCCTCCTTGAGGGCCACGTCGAGCGCGTTCATGGCGTCCGGCCGGTTCAGTGTGAGCGTCACCACGCCGTCGGCGCGCTCCACCAGCAGCGGTTCGGTCACGGTGCCCTCCTGGGATCGGTGCGGGTGTCGGCTGCCCGTGGGATCAACGCCGCACCGGCCGCCTGGCGGTGGCCTCGAGGCAGCGGTCGACGTAGCGGTCCGCCGCCGGCCGCAGCCGGGCGGCGTGGCGGTCGAAGAACGCGGCGGCGCTCGCCCCGGCCCACCGCTCGGGCAGCAGGGACGGCGGCAGCTGCGGGTCGCGGAAGAGGAACGTCCGCCACGCGTGCACGAGCCGGAACCGGGCGGCGTACGCCTCCTGGTCGCCGGTGCGCGGTGTCACCGCGGCGACGACGGGTCCCAGGTCAGCCACGAAGCCGTCGTAGGCGCGGCCGATCTCGGCCAGATCCCACGCCCGCCGGACGAGGCTGGCGGCGCCCGGCGCGCCAGCGGCATGGGTGGCGACGAACCGCTCGTACCGGATGCCGGACTCCGCCAGCATGCCGTCCACGTCCTCGCCGGGCCGGGTCGCCACCCAGGTCTGCTCGTCCAGGGCCCCGTAACCCAGGTAGGCGAGGTTGGCGCCCAGCCGCTCCCGCTCGCGCCGGGTCTGCGGGGCCTCCACCACGATGAGGTCGAAGCGGCCATCCCAGTGGACCTTCGCCGTCCGGTAGACCCGGACCGCCGCCTCGTCCAGCCGCCGGGCCGCCTTCGGGGTGAGCAGGTAGCCGGGCCCGGCGGCCAGCCGCAGCGGGTGCAGCCACCCCTGCCGGACCATCCGCGACACGGCCGTGCGCACGGCCGGCGGAGCGATACCCAGCGGCGAGAGGAGCCGCACCAGCGCCGCGACGGGGGCCCGCCCGCCACGCGGCCGCAGGTAGTCGCCGTACAGGTCAAAGAGCGCCGACCGTGCCTGCATGACCGCACATTGTGACAGCTATGACTGGGATAGGCTAGATCTTGTCACAACAGGGCCGGGTCAGTTTGGGTCCGGCGGGTTTCATCAGGGAAAATCAGCGGTCGTTAACCGACGCGCCGCGGGCTGAGCGCGGCGACATTGATTTTTCGGGAGTGTGGGGCAACCCACGGACCTGGTGAGTCTGAGGGGAGACAACATGGCGGCGATGAAGCCGCGGACGGGCGACGGTCCGCTGGAGGTCACCAAGGAGGGCCGGGGCATCGTCATGCGCGTTCCGCTGGAGGGCGGTGGCCGACTCGTTGTCGAGATGACTCCCGACGAGGCCAACGCCCTCGGTGACGCGCTGAAGACCGTCGCGGGCTGATCGGTCGGCCCTGCGCCGGCCAGCCGGCGCGGGCCGACCGGCCACTTTCGCCTTGAGACCGCACGCGGGTCAGCCAGACGCACGTGCACCTCGCCGGTACGGTTTCGACCGTACCGGCGAGTTGTGTGTGCCGGTGACCCCGCCGTCCGCACCGGAGGTGTACCTGTGCTGACCGTCCGCCTGGCCGCGACGCGGTCCATCCCCGACGCCCTGGTCGTGCCCGTCGTGGCGACCGAGGGCGGCCCGGTGATCCCGGCCGTGCCCGCGCTGCCGGAGGACGCCCGGGCGGAGGCGGTCACGCTGCTCGCGGACGCCCCCGAGCCCGCCGGGGCCGGCACGATCACCCTTCTGCCCCGCCCCGGGGGCAGGCCGGAGCTCGTCCTCCTGGCCGGCGTGGGCGCCACCGACCCGGCTGGCGGCGTCCCGGTGGCCGGCTGGCGGGCCGCCGGGGCCGCCGTCCGCCGCGCCGCGACGAGCCAGCCGCCCCGGTCGCCCGCCCGTGGCCTCACCATCGGCGTGCCGGCCGACGCCGGGCCGGACGCTGTCCGCGGGCTCGCCGAGGCGCTCTGGCTGGCCGCCTACCGGTTCGTCGCGGAGCCCCGACCGGGCGCCGCCCCCGCCCAGGTGCTCCGGCGGGTCACGCTCGCGGTCGACGATCCCGGCCGGTACGCGGCCGCCCTGGAGATGGCCCGCGACGGCGCCGAGGCGACCCGGTGGGCCCGCGACATGACCAACACGCCGGGCTCCCGCAAGAGCCCGGACTGGTTCGCCCGGCAGGTCGCAGGGGCGGCGGCCGACCGGGCCGGGGTGACCGTCACCGTGCGCGGGCCGGCCGAGCTGGCCGCCGCCGGCTTCGGCGGCGTGCTCGCGGTGGCCGGCGGGTCGGTCC
>DASQDS010000196.1:0-15648 GCA_035634075.1 Pilimelia sp.
GACGAGCCCGTGCAGGTCGGCGTGGATGTGCCCGACGCCCGCGTCGGCGAGGGTCACGGCCAGCGGTGCGGCAAGGCGGCCACCGCCGGTCAACACCACGCGGGCCGCGGCCCGTCGGCGCAGCGCCTGAGCCGGCGTGCCGGCCGCCGCGCCGCTCGCGGCGAGCGCTGCGGCCTCGGCCGTGAGCCGGCGCTTGACCGCCTCCGGCAGGCCCGGTGGCAACAGGGTGTGCGCGGCCACGACAAGTCCAGCCGCGCGCAGCGTGTCCAGCAGCGTGCGGGCGTCGGCCTCGGGCACCCCGCCGCGGACGGCGTACGCGAGGACGCGGCGCTCGGTGTGCTCCCCGTCCAGCAGGTCGAGCAGGCGGGCCAAGGCGGGATCGGCCAACTCCAGCACCGTGGCGCGGGTGGGGTCGAGCCCGAGCTGGAGGGTGTGCCGGTCGCGCCAGAGCCGGCGCAACCCCGGCAGGAGTGTCGGCCGGGGGAGGGCGGGTCGCGTCATGGTGGACACGGTGTCACCGATTGGTCGCCAACCGCGCCCGTCATCCACAGGCTGGCGAGCGCCTGCTCTGCGTTGTCCACAGGGCGGGGGCCTGTTATCCACAGGCGGCTGGCTACCGTGAAACTAACGGTCCGTGAGCCTCGGCGGACACGGCCGTAACCCCGTGATCAGCCGGGAGTGTGATGAACCGGTCGAGAACGGCGGAAAGGGCGGCCGATTGACCGCCCTTTCCGCCTCGCTCGTACCGCCCGGAGTCATCCCCCTCGTCGGGCGGCCGGACTCAGGTCTTGGCCTTCGCCTTACCGAGAATCCGGTTCACGGTCGTGCCGCACTCCGGGCACTTGCCCTTGGCCATCTCCATGCCCGTCTTGGACACCTCGACATGACCCTCGAACTTGCGCTTCTCCTTGCACTTGACGCAGTAACCCTCGTAGGTCTCAGCCTTCTGGGCCACGGTGCCTCCTCGTCTCGTCCGCCAGCCGGTGCCGGTGTCGCGCCGGTCGGGCGCCCCGCCGGCAAGCCGGGTGCAGCGGGTGGTGCGGCCGCGGTGAGCGACCGCCGGTCACGCGCGGACCCGTACCCAGCCGGGAGCCGTTCCATGTCCACGCCCCGTCGAAAAACGACATGGTGAGTGTGCCTGTCGACATACTTCCGTTTAGTGAAGTTCGCCGGGACACGCCGAAACGGCGGCGTTGCGTGCGGCAGCATGGAGGGGCGGGGCCGAATGTGCGGCCCTAGCCGGGAGGTGAGATGGTGGCGGGGGACACCGTTGGCGGGGAATTTTCCGGACGAGCGCTCTGTAACCGGGGCTTTCCCGACGCGTGTCGCGCGCCCGACTCTTGCGGTGACCTGCCTGGTAGGGGCTAGCGTGCCAGCGTGAGAGTCGTGCGAGGCCGCGCGGACCGCTGATGGGCGGGGCGCGGAAGCCGGTCGTCGAGGTACGGCGCAGTCAGCGCCGGCGTCGCACGGTGTCCGCGTACCGGGACGGCGAGCGGGTCGTCGTGCTCATCCCCGACCAGTTCTCCCGGGCCGAGGAGACAGAGTGGGTGGACAAGATGCTCGCCCGCCTGGCGGCGCGCGAGCAGCGGGCCCGGCGCACCGATGACGAGCTCAGCGTGCGGGCACATCGGCTGATCGACCGCTACCTGCCCGACCACGCCGGCAAGGCGGTGCCCGCCAGCGTCCGCTGGGTCGAGAACCAGAACGGCCGGTGGGGCTCCTGCACCCCGGCCGACCGCACGATCCGCATCTCGCACCGGATTCAGGAGATGCCGGACTGGGTGGTCGACTACGTCCTCCTGCACGAGCTCGCCCACCTGGTGGTGCCCAGCCACAACGCGCGCTTCTGGCAGCTGGTCGGCCGGTATCCGAAGGCGGAGCGCGCCCGCGGTTACCTGGAAGGCATCTCTGCCGCCACCGGCATGGTCCTCGCCGACTGATCTCCGGCACCGCCTCTCCCCGCGGCCGCCCCGCGCATCACCCGGTGTGCCGCCGGGTGGGTGTGGCGAGATCTTGGTCCGCTACCCCCCGAAAACGGTGGTCAGGGGACCAAGATCTGCCGGTGGTTCTGGGCGCCGGGGCCCGGTGGGGCGCTCTGGGGGTGGGTAGGGTGGCCGGGTGCCTCGACGCGTCGTGATCGTGCTGCTTCAGGACGTGCCGTGGCAACCCCCCGGAGTGTCGCGGGAGCGGTGGCGGGCCGCGCTCGCCGAAGACATGGTGGATCTTGCTGCGGGCCTCGCGCAGGTACAGGCCGGCATCGCCGCGGCGCCGGGTGACCGCCCGCTGGCCGAATCGATCGCCTGGCCGGGCATGCCCATCTACGACGTGCCGGGCACCTCGCTGCCCGCCGTCCTGCGCGCCGCGGAAGCTGACGGCTACGACGAGGCGGTGGTGCTCGCACCGGACGCCCCGGACCTGCCGGGGCTGCTGGTCGGCAAGCTGCTGCGCCCGCTCACGTCCCGCCCGCTCGCCGTCGCGCCCGCCACCATCGTCACGGACAGCGCCGGCAGCGGCGGGACCAGCGCCGGCAGCACCGACTCCAGCGGCGAGACCGGCACCGGGGAGACGGGCAGCGGCGAGTCCGGCACCGGGGAGACGGGCACCGGCGAGACGGGCAGCGGCGAGTCCGGCAGCGGCGCGACCGGCACCGGGGAGACTGGCAGCGGCGAGACGGCCAGCGGCGCCGATCGGCGGCGTGGGCTGCTCGGCGTGGCGGCCCGGTTGCCCGTACCGCCGTGGTTGCCGGACCTCGACCTCGACGGCGGCTCGCCGGCTGCCCTGCGCGCGGTGGCGCCCGGGTTGGCGGACGTCGCCGTCACGCCGGCGTGGCGCCGGCTGCGCGGCCCGGCGGACCTCGCCACCCTCGACCCGGCCGTCGAGGGTTGGGAGGCGACGCGGGCGCTGCTGTCGGGCCGCCGGGAGGCCGGCTAGGGCTCCTCGACGGTCGGCGGCGGGTCGTCCAGCTCGCCCAGGTCGCCCCAGTCGAGCTGGGACCGGGCGAAGGTCTCCGGGTCGGCGAAGTCCTCCTCCGAGGGCAGCAGGTCGGGGTGGCCCCAGAGGGCGTCCCGGCCCGCGGTGCCGCGGTGCTCGGTGAGGGCGGCCCACAGCGCCGTCGCCTCGCGCAGCCGGCGGGGACGCAGCTCGAGACCGACCAGGGCGGCGAACGTCTGCTCCGCCGGGCCGCCCGCGGCGCGCCGGCGCCGGAACGCCTCGCCCAGCTTCACCACCTCGGTGAGCCGGCCGGCGACCGCCGCGTCCACGACGTGGCAGACCCAGCCCTCGACGAGCGCGAGCGCCGTCTCCAGCCGGGCCAGGGCCGCGGTCTGCGCGGGACTGTCCTCGGGGGTGAAGACGCCCTCGATCTGCAGCTCCTGCATCGCCGCCGGGTTGCCGGGGTCGAAGCGGCCCATGGCCTCCTCGATCGCCTCCCGGTTGACCTTGATGCCGGCGGCGTAGGCCTCGACCGCGGCCAGTACGTGCCCGCGCAGCCACGGCACGTGACCGAACAGCCGCTGGTGCGCGGCTTCCCGTACGGCCACGTAGAGGCGCACCTCGTCGGCGGGCAGCTCCAGGCCCTGGCCGTACGCGCTGATGTTGGCGGGGACGAGCGCGGCGGTGCCGGCGGGGCCGAGCGGGAGCCCGATGTCCCCGGCGGAGAGCACCTCGGCGGCGAGCGAGCCGAGGGCCTGGCCGAGCTGGCCGCCGAAGAGCGCGCCGCCGAGCGTGGACACCATCGCCTGCATCGGGCCGAGCTGCGCGCGCGCCTCCTCCGGCACGAGGTCGCCCATCGCGCCGACCATGCGGGCGGCCACCGGGTCGCAGAGCTTGCGCCACACGTCGAGGGTGTTGAAGATCCACTCGTTGCGGTTCCACGCCACGGAGGCGCGGATGCCTGACGGCAGCGCGCAGACCGGCTCCAGCCAGTGGTCGGCCAGCCGCAGCGCCTCCTCGACGGCGTGCCGGTCGTACGGCGACACGGCCGGGTCGCCGCCCCCGGCGAGCTGGCTCACGGCGACCTGGCGGGCCAGGTCCCAGTTGACCGGGCCGCTGCCGGGTGCGGCGAGCATCTGTTGCAGCTGGCTCAGAAAATTCTGCATCTGCTGCGGGTCGTTGGGATCGGGTGCTTGGCCGCCCGGGAGGGCGAAGCCGAACGGGATGTCAGGCACGCGTCAACGGTACGCCGCCCCCAAGACCCGGCGCCGTCCCCGGGCCGGCCGGCCGGACCGTGACGGAAGCTGTCGGGTTCCCGGGCTAGGCTCGCGCGCATGAGACGTCGCGGGGTCACCGTGCTGTTCGGCGCGTTCGTTGTGGCCGTCCTGCTCTACGGCATCGTCGCGGCGCCGGTGCCGTACGTGGTGCTGGGCGCCGGGCCGACGGTCAACACGCTGGGCAGCCAGGACGGCAAGGAGGTGATCAAGGTCGAGGGGACGACCGCCTCCAAGTCCGCGGGCCAGCTGCGGCTCACCACGGTCGGCGTGCGGCCGGAGCCGGATCTGCTGTCCGCGATCTGGGCCTGGTTCAACGACGAGCAGGCCGTGGTGCCACGCGAGTTGATCTACCCGCCGGACCGCAGCGACGAGCAGGTCGAGCAGGCCAACGCCGAGGATTTCAAGCGCTCGCAGTCCAGCGCCGAGACCGCCGCGCTGCGGGAGCTCGGCTATCCCGTGCAGGTGCGGGTGACGAAGGTCGCCCCGGACGGGCCCGCGGCGGGCAAGCTGCGCGTCGGGGACGTGCTCACCGCTGTGGACGACCAGCGGGTGGAGACGGCCGGTGACCTCACCGGCGCGCTGCGCGCCGAGCCCGCCGGCACCGCGTTCACCCTCGCCTACACCCGGGGGGCCGCCAAGTCGACCGCCCGGCTGGCCACCCGGTCGGCCGGCGACGGCCAGCCGCCGCGGATCGGGGTGGAGGTCGAGCAGCGCCAGCCGCACCCGTTCAGGCTCTCGATGAACGTCGAGGACATCGGTGGGCCGAGCGCCGGGCTGATGTTCGCCCTCGGCATCATCGACAAGCTGCGGCCGGTCGACCTCACCGGCGGCAAAATCATCGCCGGTACGGGCACGATCGACGACTCCGGCCGGGTCGGCCCGATCGGCGGGGTGCCGCAGAAGCTCGTGGGTGCCCGGGAGGCGGGGGCCACCATCTTCCTCACCCCGGCGGACAACTGCGCCGAGGCGAGGACGAACGCGGTGCCGGGCCTGACACTGGTGAGGGTCGCCACGCTCGACGATGCGCTGAACGCGCTCGACTTGCTGCGCGAGGGGCGCCAGCCGGGGCGCTGCTGACGCGTACTCTTGTCGCCGTGGTCATGAGAACTGGTCCCTTGCCCCGGATGAGCCGCCGCGGCCGGGCGACAGCCATCGTCGGGGTCGGAGTATTCCTGCTGTTCACGCTCCTCGGCTGGGGTGTGGACGCGTACACGGACTGGCTGTGGTTCGACGAGGTCGAGTTCACCGCGGTCTTCACCGGCATGCTGAGCACCCGCGCGTTGCTCTTCCTGTCGGTCGGGCTGGCGATGGCCGTCGTGGTCGGCGGCAACCTCTACCTGGCGTACCGCCTGCGGCCCATGCTGCGGCCACACTCCCCGGAGCAGGCCACGCTGGAGCGCTACCGGATGGTGCTCGGCCCGCGCATCGGCGGCTGGATCGGCGTGGTGGCCATCGTGGTGGGCCTGTTCGCCGGCCTCTCCGCGCAGAGCCGGTGGGCCGATTGGTTGCTGTTTCGTAACGCTCAGGACTTCGGCGTCCGCGATCCCGAGTTCAACGTGGACATCGGCTTCTACGTCTTCGAGTACCCCTTCTGGCGTTACCTGCTCGGCGTGGGCTTCACCGCGGTGGTGCTGTCGCTGATCGGCTCGCTGGCCGTCCACTACGTCTTCGGCGGGATCCGCCTGCAGGGCATGGGCGACCGCATGACGAACGCCGCCCGCGCGCACCTGACCAGCCTGGTGGCCCTCTTCGTGCTGTTGAAGGCGCTGGCGTACGTGCTGGACCGGCGTGCCCTGCTGCTGAACTTCAACGACGGCACGGACACGTACGGCGCCGGCTACACCGACGTCAACGCGCTGCTGCCGGCCAAGGAGATCCTGGCGTACATCTCGGTGGTCGTCGCCATCGCCATCATCGTCTTCTCCAACGCCGTGATGCGGAACCTGGTCTGGCCCGGGGTGTCGCTGGCCCTGCTGGGCATCTCCGCGGTCGCGATCGGCGGCATCTACCCGTGGGGCGTGCAGACGTTCACGGTGAAGCCGAGCCTGCTCAGCCGCGAGGCGCCGTACATAGAACGCAGCATCAACGCCACCCGGCAGGCGTTCGGCCTGGGCGAGACGGAACCGCGGCGCTACGAGGCGACCAACCTGGTGCCGCCGCCGAGCCTCGCCACCGACAAGAACGTGGTGCCGAACATCCGGCTGCTGGACCCGGAGCTGGTCTCGGAGACCTACACGCAGCTGCAGCAGGTCCGCGGGTTCTACGACTTCGGCACCAAGCTGGACATCGACCGCTACACCACCAACGGCAAGACGCAGGACTACGTCGTCGGCATGCGCGAGGTGAACTACCGCGTGCTGACCGAACAGCAGAGCAACTGGCTCAACCGGCACACCGTCTTCACCCACGGGTACGGGCTGGTGGCCGCCCCGGCCAACCAGGTGGCCTGTGGCGGCCAGCCCTTCTTCGTCTCCGGGTTCCTCGGCGAGGAGACGCAGAGCCAGGGCGAGGCGTGCGCCTCGGCGCAGGACCAGATCCCGGCGGAGCAGCCGCGCATCTACTACGGCGAGCAGGCCACCGAGTACGCCATCGTGGGGCAGGCCGAGGAGGGCCGCAACGTCGAGTTCGACCGGCCCACCGGGGAGACCGGTCAGCAGTACTACACCTACACCGGCACCGGCGGCATCGAGGTCGGCTCGCTCCTCCGCAAGCTGCTCTACTCGGTGCGCTTCGCGGAGGCCAACTTCGTGCTCTCCAGCGCGGTGAACGAGAACTCCCGACTGATGTACGTCCGCAACCCCCGCGAGCGGGTCGAGAAGGTGGCGCCGTTCCTGACCCTGGACGGCGACCCGTACCCGGCCGTGGTCGATGGAAAGGTCCAGTGGATCCTCGACGGCTACACGACCGCGGCCACGTACCCGTACTCGCAGCGGATCAACCTGCAGACCGAGACCAGCGACGCGCTGACCGGCGTGGGCACGTTCCAGCTGGCCCGGGAGAACGTCAACTACATCCGCAACTCGGTGAAGGCCACCGTCGACGCGTACGACGGCACGGTCACGCTCTACGAGTTCGACGAGGCCGACCCGGTGCTCAAGGCGTGGAACCAGGCCTTCGGCGGGAAGCTGATCAAGCCGCGCGCGGACATTCCGCCCGCGCTCGCCGAGCACTTCCGCTACCCGGCGGACCTGTTCAAGGTGCAGCGCAACCTGCTGGCCCGCTACCACGTGACGAATGCCGGCGAGTTCTTCTCCGGGCAGGACTTCTGGGAGGTGCCGAACGTCCCGGACGCCCCGGACACCGGCGTCAAGCAGCCGCCGTACTACCTGCTGACCCAGCTCCCCGGGCAGGACGACCCGCGCTTCCAGCTGACCTCGGCGGTCACCCCGGTCAACCGGCAGAACCTGGCGGCGATCATCTCCGGCTCGTACGAGGGCGGCCGCCCCAGGCTGGAGGTGCTGGAGCTGCCCGACCAGACGGCGGTCTTCGGGCCGGTGCAGGTGCACCAGCGGATGACCAACAACGCGGAGATCCGTACGCAGCTCAACCTGCTCTCCTCCAACCAGGCCCAGGTGCAGTACGGCAACCTGCTGTCCCTGCCGTTCGGCAACGGCATGCTGTACGTCGAGCCGGTGTACGTGAAGAGCAACCAGGCCTCGGCGTACCCGCTGCTGCAACGGGTGCTGCTCAGTTACGGCGACGGCGGCGAGTACGCCGTGCTGGCCACGAACATCCAGGAGGGCATCCGGCAGCTCGTGGAGGCGGGCCAGCGAGATCCGACGCCCAACCCGCCGGGCGGACAGCCGGGCAACCCGCCCGGCGGCGCGAATCCCACCCCGTCGCCGGGGGCGACGGCCGCACCGACGCCGTCGGCCTCCCCACCGGCGGCGCCGCCCACCGGCGGGGACAGCGCCGCGGCCGCCCAGCGCGTCCGGACGGCCATCGCGGACGCCCGCGCCGCGCAGGCGTCTGGTGACCTGGAACGCTTCGGTCGGGCGCTGAAGGAGGTGGACGCCGCCATGCGGGCCTTCGAGGCAACCCTGGGGGCGTCCCCCACGCCATCCGCCAGACCCGGCGGCTGAGGCCCGCCGCCCCGGACCGCACGCGGCGGCACCCCCATCGCCCCCGGCCACACCCGGCCGGGGGCGGTCGGCGTCCCGGCCCGGTCCGGCCCGCGCAATGCCCGGTGGTGAAGCCTATCGGGCAGCGTGGCCGGCCCGTTGAGCCCACGTTGAGCGGGCGGTAAGCGCGGCTCGCCATGCTGTCCCCAGCGTTTGCGTCGGCCCTCGTGGCCGACGAAGGGGAACCGCAAGGCGGTGGGGGCCGATGGCATCGGTGCGCCCACGTGAGTGGGGGAGGAAAACTGTGGTGACGAGGCGCGTCGCGGTGCACGTGTACGCGGACGACCCGATCTCGCGCGCGGGGGTGTGCAGCCAGTTGCGGCCGCGCCCCGAGATCCAGGTCCTCGGCGAGGCGGAGGGCGACCAGGCGGAGGTCGCGCTGGTGGTGACGGAGTCGGTCACGGAGCGGACCCTGCAGGTGCTGCGGTCCCTGAGCCGCACGGGCCGGGTCCGGATCGTGCTGGTGGCCGGTCAGCTCGAGGATTCGGACCTGGTGGCGGCGGTGCAGGTCGGCATCGCCGGGTTGGTCCGGCGCAGCGAGGCGACCGTGGACCGCCTGGTGTCGGTGGTGACCGCCGCGGCCGTCGGCGAGGGCACCGTGCCGCCCGACCTGCTCGGCCGACTGCTGGACCAGGTGGCGCAGGTGCAGCGCCAGGTGCTCGGCCCGCGCGGGCTCAACTTCAACGGGCTCGCGGAGCGGGAGGTGCAGGTGCTCCGGCTGGTCGCGGACGGCCTGGACACGGCCCAGATCGCCGCCAGGCTGTCCTACTCCCAACGCACGGTGAAGAATGTACTCCACGACGTAACCAGCCGCCTCCACCTGAACAACCGCTCCCATGCGGTCGCCTACGCCCTCCGCCAGGGCCTGATCTAACCCCCACCGCGCCCCCTCCCCCGCGTGATCAAGGGATCGGTGCCCCGACACGCCGGTCCGGACGGCACCGATCCCTTGATCACCCCATGCGGGGGGGTGGGCGTTAGCAGCAGCGGATTGCCGGGGTTGTTTTGCGGTCTTCGAATTCTCGGCGGGTCAGGACCGGGGCTGTCGGGTGGGTGCCCCGGCGGTGGGCCAGGTAGTTGTCGTACGCCGTCTCGCCGGACAGCTCCCGGACGTACCACCAGAGGCGCCGCACCGCGGACCGCGCCGTCACCGCGGCCCCCGGTCCCCGGCGGCGGCCAGTTCCTGCCGTTCCTGCGCGGTCGGAATCAGCCCGGCCGGCGCGACGATCGCGGACTCCACGAACGGCGTCTCGGTCGTGGACAGCGGCTCGCGCGCCCGCAGCGCCCGGACGCAGGTGCGCGCGCCGTCGCCGATGACGATGATGATCAGGACGGCGAAGAGGGCCGCGAGGACGCCGTCCACCGTGGAGTTCGTGACCACCTCGCGCATCTGGTCCAGGTTGCGCGCCGGGGCCAGCACCTCGCCGCGGTCCAGCGCGGCGGCGAAGCGTTCCCGCTGGGCGAAGAAGCCCATCCGCGGGTCGTCGGAGAAGACCTTCTGCCAGCTCGCGGTCAGCGTGACGGCGGCGTCCCAGGCCAGCGGCACCGCGGTCACCCAGGCCCACTTCAGCCGGCCGCTCTTGACCAGGATCACCGTCGCCACGGTCAGCGCGACGGCGGCGAGGAGCTGGTTGGCGATGCCGAACAGCGGGAAGAGCTGGTTGATCCCGCCCAGCGGGTTGGTGACGCCGGTGTAGAGGAAGTACCCCCAGGCGCCGACGACGACCGCGCTGGTCGCCCACAGGCCCGGCAGCCAGCTCACCCGGCCGATCGGCTTCCAGATGTTGCCGAGAGTGTCCTGCAGCATGAACCGGCCGACGCGGGTGCCGGCGTCGACCGTGGTCAGGATGAACAGGGCCTCGAACATGATGGCGAAGTGGTACCAGAACGCGCGCAGCGCGTCGCCGCCGAGGACGCCGGAGAAGATCTCCGAGATGCCCACTGCCAGCGTCGGCGCCCCGCCGGTGCGGGCCACCAGCGTTTCCTCGTCGACCGCTGCGGAGGCCGCCGCCAGGTCGGCCGGCGTGATCGTGAAGCCCAGGTTGCTCACCGCCTGCGCGGCCGACTCGAACGTGCTGCCGACGACGCCGGCGGGGGCGTTCATCGCGTAGTAGAGCCCGGGGTCCAGCAGCGAGGCCGCGATGATCGCCATCACGGCGACGAACGACTCCATCAGCATGCCGCCGTAGCCGATCAGGCGGACCTGCGACTCCTTCTGGATCATCTTGGGCGTGGTGCCGGACGCGATCAGCGCGTGGAAGCCGGAGAGCGCCCCGCACGCGATCGTGATGAAGACGAACGGGAACAGCGAGCCGGCGAAGACCGGGCCGGTCCCGGTGGAGGCGAACTTGGTGACCGCCTCGTTCTGCAGCACCGGCATCGTCACGAGCACGCCGACCGCGAGCAGCGCGATCGTGCCGATCTTCATGAACGTGGACAGGTAGTCGCGGGGGGCCAGCAGCATCCACACCGGCAGCACCGAGGCGAAGAAGCCGTACACCGCCAGGCAGATGACCAGCGTGCGGGGGTCGAGGGTGAACGCGGCCGCCCAGCTGGAATCCTGCACCCAGCCGCCGCCGACGATGGCCAGCAGCAGGAGGCCGACCCCGATCACCGTGGTCTCGATGACCCGGCCGGGTCGCAACACCCGCAGGTAGAGACCCATGAACAGGGCGATGGGGATGGTCATCGCGATGGAGAACGTGCCCCACGGCGACTTCGCCAGGGCGTTGACCACGACCAGCGCCAGCACGCCCAGCAGGATGATCATGATGGTGAACACGGCCACGAGCGCGGCCACGCCGCCGACCGGGCCGATCTCCTCGCGGGCCATCTGCCCGAGGCTCTTGCCGTCGCGCCGCATCGAGAAGAACAGGATGACCATGTCCTGCACGGCGCCGGCGAAGATCACGCCGATGATGATCCACATGGTGCCGGGCAGGTAACCCATCTGAGCGGCGAGCACCGGCCCGACCAGCGGCCCGGCACCGGCGATCGCGGCGAAGTGGTGGCCCAGGAGCACCCGCCGGTCGGTGACGTGGTAGTCGATGCCGTTCTCCAGGCGCTCCGCCGGGGTGGCACGTCGGTTGTCCACCCGCAGCACGCGGCGCGCGATGAACCGGGCGTAGAAGCGATAGGCGATCGCGTACGAGCACAGGGCTGCGACGACCAGCCACACGGCGTTGATCTCCTCGCCGCGGGACAGGGCGAGCACCCCCCAGGCGACGGCGCCGGCGATCGACACCGCGGTCCAGATGGCGATTTGCTTGGGGTCGGGCCCGGTGCGGGGTGCTTCGGGGGCGGGACTGTCCTCCGTCACGGTGTTCACGGCGGCCTCCGGGTTGATCGGCGGTGGATCGCTGCATACGACTGTCAGCCGTCCGTAACGAACGCGCAACCACTTCGTTCCGGCGGCGCGCCGGACGGTCCCCCCGCCGGGCTGGGTGACCCTCCAAAACGTTGGCCCGCATTGTCCGTTGTCGCGCTGGAAGCGCATTGTCGGGCGCCTACCCCCGAAAGATCGATTCCGCGAATACCGTCCTCTGGCATACGGATGTCGATCACGCAGACCACGGGGGTTTCATGCGACGAATCCAGCTATTCCGGCGCGCCAGAAACAGGCGGCGCGCACCCATTCGCGCGACAATGGCGGGGCTGTGCGGCCTCCTGCTCGTCGCCGCCTCCGGCGTCCCCGCGCAGGCGCACCGGAGCGATTCGGGCATGCCCTCGGCGCGGCAACAGGTCAAGCCGTACAACTACAACCCCACCTGGATGTCGGCGATGGACCGGGCGCTGGCCAATTGGAACGCCACGCCGACGCCGGCGTACATCACCAAGAGTTCCGGCGCGCTCAACACGGTCATGGTGTCCTCCTACCGCGACACCTGGTTCGGTGCGTACAAGCGGGGGGTGCACGTGACCGGCTACTACTACTACATCCGGCTGAACCAGCGGCGGATCAATCAGGAAGCCGTGAACTTCCAGAACTTCGTGACCAGCGTGCTGGTGCACGAGTTCGGGCACGCCCTGCGGCTGGGCCACGTCAGTGGCACCTCCATCATGTACGACGGCAGGAATCGCAACTCGATGCACCGGCCGCAGCAGCACGACATCGACGACGTCAACGCTTACTACTGATGAGAGATACGGGGGAGTTGACTCAGTTGAGAAGTCGCGCCGCACTATTGGGAGTCGTCCTGTGTGCGCTTTTCGTGGCCGCCTGCGGGGGCGCCAAAGAACCCGTCTACTACCACGCCGACTGGCAGGTCTTCGACAGCACCGACGCATTATTCGAAAGCGCCGGCCTCGTTGTTGAGGCGACCATCGCGCGGCCAGGCGTCACCGACGAACTGCATATCGGCGGTGAACCTGACGAGACCAGCGTCTACACCATTTTCGAGGTGGCCGTGACCCGGGTGCTGAAGGGCGACGCCGCGGTGGGTGACCGCTTCAAGGTCAAGCAGCTCGGTGGCGAGCTGGACGGGGTGAAACACATCGATGAAGAGACCGTCTACCTGGCGCCGCAGAAGAGCTACCTGCTGTTCCTGGAGACCTATCCGGACAGCCCGGCCTCGCTGCTGAATCCCATCCAGGCGCAGTTCCCGCTGAACGCCGCCGGCGACCCCACCTCGCTGCCCGGCAACGACGTCACGGTGACGAAGACGGACCTGGCCCGGCTCGCCCCCGGCGCGTAGCCCTTCGCCGACCGGCACCACCCACCGAGCGCCTCCCCGGTACGCCGAGGGGGCGCTCGGTCGTCTCGGCCCAGCCTCCACTGTGGCCTGTTCGAGCCGGCTTGCCCGGGGCCGCGCGGTTCGCGCGGCAACACCCGATCGTGCCGATGGCCGGCATTGTCCTTTGTTGCGCTGGGAGCGCGTTATCCGGGCCACTCCGTAGCGGTGATCGCACTGCCGGTAATTTCCTCGGACATCGGGATTGCCGAATAGCGAGACTACGGGGGTTTCATGCGGCGTATCCAGCTATCCCAACGCGCCCAAAATCGGCGGCGCAAATCAATTCGGGCGGTAATGGCCGTCCTGCTCGGCCTGTCACTGGTGGTGACATCCAGCGGGCCGGCGGAGGCCCACAGCTTCCGGTGGGGAATGCCGTCGGCGCGGCAGCAGATCCGGCCGTACGACTACAACCCGACGTGGCAGACGGCGATGGACCGGGCGCTGTCCAACTGGAACGTCACGCCGACGCCCGCGTACTTCCCCAAGGGTTCCTCGCCGAACACGATCACGGCGAGGAGCTACAGCGACAGTTGGTACGGCCGGTACGAGCGGTGGATCAACACCTCGGGCTACTACTTCAAGATCAAGCTTAACTCGCGGCGCATCACGGCAAGTGCCACCAATTTCAGCAACTTCGTGACCAGCGTGCTGGTGCACGAGCTGGGGCACGGCCTGCGGCTCGGGCACAACAGCGGCACGTCGATCATGAACGACCGCAGGAACCGCAACTCGTTGACCAAGCCGCAGCAGCACGATATCGACGACGTCAACGCTTACTACTGATGAGAGGTACGGGGGAGTTGAGTCGGTTGAGAAGTCGGGCGGCCCTGTTGCCGGTCGTGTTGTGCGCCCTTCTCGTGGCGGCCTGCGGGGGCGCCAAGGAACCCGTCCACTACCAGGCGGACTGGCAGGTGTTCGAAGCGACGGACACCCTATTCGAGGAAGCGACCCTGGTCGTCGAGGCCACGCCCACCGGGCCGGGGGTGAGCGAGGAGCTGCACATCGGCGGTGAGCCGGACGAGACCAGCGTCTACACCGTCTCCGAGGTGAAGATCACCCGGGTGTTGAAGGGTTCCGCCAGCGAGGGGGACCGCATCAAGGTCAAGCAGCTCGGCGGCGAGGTCGACGGCGTGGAGTTCATTGAGGACGAGACGGTGTACCTGGCCGCGGAGAAGCCGTACCTGCTGTTCCTCGAGACGTACCCGGACGCCCCGGCATCGTTGTTGAACCCCAAGCAGGCCCAGTATCCGAAGAACGCGGCGGGGGACTTCGTCTCCCTGCCCGGCAACGAGCTGACGATGACGAAGGCGGAACTCGCCCGGCTGGCGCCGGGCAAGTAACGCCGCCAAGCGGCACGACGGAGCGCCTCCCCGGTCCCGGGGAGGTGCTCCTTCGTCTTGCCCGAACGGACACTGTGGCCTGTCCGTCCGGGCAACCGCGGGCCGCCACCGAGTCGACATGCGGCGGAGGTCGGTAACTCACAGGACTCGATGGGCTACTCTCCCGGTGGGCGCCCACGGTTCGAACGGCATAGCTGCATCGGCATTGGCTTCGGCCCGCCGGTGACTGCCACGAGGTGAGGCATGCGCACATCCATCGGGGGACGCCCACGCAACGCGACGGGGCTCGGCCGGCCCCGCCTGCTGGCCCTGCTCAGCCAGGCCCGACCACCCGCGCCCGCACTCGTCGTCGCGCCAGCCGGTTACGGCAAGACCACGCTGCTGGCCCAGTGCGCCGCCGCCCACCCCGGCCCGGTCGCCTGGTACACCGCCGACTCCGCCGACGGGGCCGGCGGGCTGGTCCTGCCCCGGCTGTGCGGGGCCGTCCGGGCGGCCGCCGGCTTGCCGCCCACCCGCGACGAGCACCTCGGCCGGCTCTTCGCCGACCTGGTGCAGGCCACCCGGGACACCGTCCTGCTGGTCATCGACAACTACGAGGCACTCGCCGGCACCCCGGCGGAGGACCTGGTCGAGCGCACCGCGCTTGCCGGCCCGGCCACGCTGCGCGTGGTGGTCGGCAGCCGCCGGATGCCCTCGCTCGACCCCGTCCGCCACGAGGTGGCCAGCGGCATCGCCCTGGTCGACGCCGATGCCCTTCGACTGCGGACGTGGGAGGTGGCCCAGCTGCTGCGCGTCGTGCACGGGCAGCCACTGCCGGCCGAGGAGGTCGCCGAGCTGACCGCCCGCACCGGCGGCTGGCCCGCGGCCATCCAGACGTACCTGCTGGCCACCCGGGACCGGTCGCCGGCCGAGCGGCGGCGCGCGGTCGCCGAGCTGGCCGGCGGCTCCCCGGTCCTGCGCCGGTACCTGGACGCCACCCTGCAGGCGGCCCGCGCCGACCGCGCGTTCCTCCTGCGCACCAGCGTCTTCGACGTGCTCACCGGGGCCCGGTGCGACCGGCTGCTCGGGGCGACCGGCAGCGCAGCCGTGCTCACCCGGCTCCACGCCGCGGGCGCGCTGCCGCTGACCGGCGACGGCGACGCCTACCGGTGCCCGGAGGTCCTCCGCGAACACCTGCACACCATGCTGGCCGAGGAGTTCGGCCCCGAGGCCGCCCGCGGCTGGCACCGCCGCGCGGGCGACCTGC
>DASQDS010000197.1:0-1576 GCA_035634075.1 Pilimelia sp.
GCCCCGCGGAGAGCAGGGCCGGCCCCCGCAGGTGGGCGCGCGCTCGCCGCTGGGTGCGCTGTCCCGCCGGCTGCTCGCCCGGCTCGACCGGGCGGACGGGGTGGCGGCGTGAGCGAGCTCGCGAGCTCACGCGTGGGCACAGCAGCGCCGCGAACGCGGCCGACGAGCGCCGGCGAGGAGGGCTCGTGAGCGGGGCGCTGGTCGACCGGGTCCGCGCGCGCCTGGTCCTCGAGGCCGGGGTCCCGACGCGGGCCGCCGTCGCGGCGCTGGTGCGGGAGGAGTCCGGTGGGCTGCTCGGTGACGACGACGTCCTGCGGGCGGTCCGCGACGCGGTCGACGAGCTGGCCGGCGCCGGTCCGCTGGAGCCGCTCCTCCGCGAGCCCGGCGTGAGCGACGTGCTGGTCAACGGGCCGGACCAGGTGTGGGTCGACCGCGGCGGCGGCCTGGAGCGCACGCTGGTGCGCTTCCCGGACGAGGACGCGGTGCGCCGCCTGGCCGTCCGCCTCGCGGCCGCGGCCGGACGACGGCTCGACGACGCCGCGCCGTGGGTGGACGCCGGCCTGCCCGACGGCACCCGGCTGCACGCGGTGCTGCCGCCGGTGTCGGGGAGCGGCACCTGCCTGTCCCTGCGGGTGCTCCGCCGGGCCTCGCTGTCCTTCGCCGACCTGGCCGTGCGCGGCGCCCTCCCGGGGGCGTCCGGCGAGCTGCTGCAGGCGCTGGTCGCCGCCCGGCTGGCCTTCCTCGTCACCGGCGGTACCGGCTCGGGCAAGACGACGCTGCTGTCCGCGCTGCTCGGCCTCGTCCCGTCCGGCGAGCGGCTGGTGCTCTGCGAGGACGCCCCGGAGCTGGTGCCGACACACCCGCACGTCGTCCGGCTGGCCACCCGGCCGCCCAACGCGGAGGGCGTCGGCGAGGTGCGGCTGCGCGACCTGGTCCGCCAGGCGCTGCGGATGCGGCCCGACCGGCTCGTGGTGGGCGAGGTGCGCGGCTCCGAGGTGACCGACCTGCTCGCCGCGCTCAACACCGGCCACGACGGCGGCTGCGGCACCCTGCACGCCAACCGGCCGGCCGAGGTCCCGGCGCGGCTCGAGGCGCTCGGCGTGGCCGCCGGCCTGGACCGGCTCGCCGTGCACAGCCAGGCGGCCGCGGCCCTGTCCGTGGTGGTGCACCTGCGCCGGACGCCCTCGGGGCGGCGGGTCGAAGAGGTCGGCGTGGTACGCCGCGCCGGGGACCTCGTCGTCGTGGAGGCCGGCTGGCGGGCCGACGGCGGCCCCTGCCCGGCTGAACGGCAGCTGGCCGAGCTGCTGTCGGCGGGGCACGGGTGACCGGCGGGCTGCTGCTCCTCGCCGCCGCACTGCTGCTGTGGCCGGGGCACGGGGCTCTCCGGCGGGAGCGCCGCCGGTCGTTGACCTGGCGTGCGGACGCCGGTCCCCGCGTGCCGGCCGCGGTCCCGCTCCCGGTGGTCGCCGCCGCGTCGGCTGCCGCGGTCACCGGGCTGGTCAGCACCCCGCTGGTCGCGGTCCTCGCCGGGGGCTGTGCGGCCCTCGCCGCCCGCGCCGAGCTGCGCCGCCGGACC
>DASQDS010000198.1:0-3351 GCA_035634075.1 Pilimelia sp.
CGTGCTGGCCTCCGGCACCGTCGGTAACGGCGGCTGCCTCGCGGAGCTGTGGGGCCGGGGCGGTACCCGGACCCCGCCGCCGCTGCAGGCCGGTGATGTCGTCACGCTCACCGTGCAGGGCATCGGCAGCCTCACCAACCGAGTCGCCGTTGCCTCCCCCGCACCCGAGCTGCCCGCCGTGCGCCGCCGCGACCCGGCGCAGGCCCGACTGCCCGGGGTGCCGGCATGAGCGAGCGCATCGAGCGCAGCCAGGGCCCCGATCGCTTGCCCAGGCAGGTATCGGCAATGGGCGCCACGCTGGCGGGCAGGGTCGTGGTGGTCACCGGCGCCGCCTCCGGTATCGGTGCCGCCGTCGCCGCTGCCGTGGCGGCGGCCGGCGCCACCCTGGTCGGCCTCGACCGCGCGCCGGGCGACGGGGTCCGGCCGCTCGACGTCTGCGACGCGGACGCCTGGGCGCACCTGGCCCGGGACCTGGCCGCCCGATATCAGGCGGTGCACGGGTTGGTGAACTGCGCCGGCACGACCTGGCGGGCCCGGCTGGGCGACGTCACCACCGCCGCGTTCGCGCAGGTACAGGCGGTCAACGTGCTCGGCCCGCTGCTCGGCATCCAGGCCATGGTGCCGCTGATGCCGGCCGGTGCCTCGATCGTCAACGTCGGGTCCCTGGCGGCACGGCAGGGGCACTACCCGATTGCCTACACGGCCAGCAAGTGGGCCTTGCGCGGGGTCACCCACGCGGCCTGCCTCGAACTCGGGGAGCGCGGCATCCGGGTGAACATCGTGCACCCCGGCTTCATCGAGACACCCATGACGGCCTCGGCGTCGCCGGTGTTCCGCACCAGCGCCGTGGCCGAGACACCGCTGGGGCGCCCCGGGGCCCCGCACGAGGTCGCGGACGTCGTCGCGTTCCTGCTCAGTGACGCGGCGTCGTTCGTTTCCGGCGCAGAGCTCCCGGTCGACGGCGGTGCCGGCTCACACGGAGGCGCCAAGTCGGTCTCCGACGCACTGCGTCCGGCCTACCCGTCCCCGCCAGCCGCCACCGCCGCCCAGCAGAACTGAAGGGAACCGCAGGATGTTCGAATACTTTCCCGGCAACTACGTGTGGAACCTCGGGGTGGTCGCCACCCTCAACAGCGGCGGGTCCATCGACGAGGTGGACCGGGCCTGCCGGCCCATCCGCGACGCCGCCGCCGAGGGCTCCGACGTGGGCACCGAGCAGTTCATGGCGGCGTGGACCGCCGTCGCCGACGACCTGCTGGCGCAGGCCGCGGCGGACGAGAAGGCCGGGCACCGGCGGGCCGCCGGGCAGCGGTACACCCGCGCCGCGAACTACCTCGTGCAGGCCGAGCGGATGCAGAGCGCCCACGCACCCGGCCGGGCGGCGGTCTACCAGCGTTGCCTCGACCTGATGCAGAAGTCCTTCGAGCTGCTCGACCCCGCGACGACCCGGGTGGCCGTGCCGTTCGAGGGGTCGATGCTGCCCGCGTACTTCACCGACGCCTCCTGCGGCGGCGGGCGGGCGCCGTGCATGGTGATGTGGAACGGGCTGGACTCCACCAAGGAGCACATGTACCTGTCGGGGTTCGCCACCGAGCTGGCCGCCCGCGGCATCTCCACGCTGATGGTGGACTGCCCCGGCAGCGGTGAGGCGCTGCGCTTCCTCGGGCTGACCGCCCGCGTCGAGACCGAGGACTGGGCCGCCGCCTGCGTCGACTACCTGCACCAGCGAGGCAACGTCGACCCCGGCCGGATCGGGCTGGTGGGCTGGTCGCTCGGCGGGTACTACGCCCCCCGGGCGGCGGCCTTCGAGAAGCGACTGGCGTTGTGCGTGGCGTGGGGCGCCAACCACGACTGGGGAGCGGTGCAGCAGCGGCGCCTGGAGCGCGAGGGTGAGAACCCGGTGCCGCACTACTGGGACCACGTGCGGTGGGTGTGGGGCGAGCCCGACCTCGACGCGTTCCTCGCCAAGGCACGGGCTGTGCAGCTCGACGGGGTGGTGGAGCACATCAGCGTGCCGTTCCTCATCGTGCACGGGGAGAACGACCGGCAGATCCCGCTGGCGTACGCGTACCGCTCGTACGACCAGGCGATCCGCAGCCCACGCCGCGAGTTGCGGGTCTTCACCGCCGCCGAGGGCGGTGCGGAACACATCGGCCTGGACCACCTGCCGCAGGTCAGCGTCTTCATCGCCGACTGGATCGCCGACACCTTCGAGGAGCTGCCGTGACCGCCACACCCGCCGGGCCGGCCCTGGACGGACCGGCGCTGGACCGGCGCGACCCGGAGGCCGCGATCCGGCAGGCCGCGAAGCGGTGCTCGAACTGGGGTCGCTGGGGCGCCGACGACGTCCGCGGCACCATGAACCACCTCACCGAGGCCAAGCGCCGGGAGGGGGCCGCGCTGATCCGCCGCGGCGTGTCGTTCTCGCTGTCGCAGCGCTTCGACATGGACGGCCCGCAGCGGGGCTGGCGGCGGCGCACCAACCCGGTGCACACCATGCTCGACACCGGCACCGACGCCGCCGCCGGGATCCAGGGCTTCCCGCACGGCCTCGGCGGCGCCGACGACGTCATCGCCATGCCGCTGCAGTGCTCCACCCAGTGGGACGGCCTGGGACACATCTTCGACCACGGCGTGGCCTGGAACGGGCGGCCCGCGGCCGAGGTCGTCACCAGCCTCGGCGACGCGGTCACCGGCATCGAGACGGTCGCCGACGTCATCGCCGGCCGCGGCGTCCTGCTCGACGTCGGGCGCGCCCTCGTCCCGGACGGCGAGTTGCCGGACGGCTTCGCCATCACCGAGGAGCACCTGCACGCGACCATCGCCGCGCAGGGTCCGTCGGCCGCCGTCGGGCGCGGCGACATCGTGCTGGTGCGCACCGGGCGGCTGGCGCGGGCCCGTCGCGAGGGCTGGGGCGACTACGCCGGCGGCCCATCGCCCGGACTGTCGTTCACCACCGCCGACTGGCTGTACCGCACGGACATCGCCGCCGTGGCCACCGACACCTGGGGCTTCGAGGTGCGACCGAACGAGTTCGACGAGGCCTTCCAGCCGCTGCACCAGGTGGCGATCCCGCACATCGGACTGTTCCTCGGCGAGATGTGGGACTTCGACTTGCTCGCCGCGGACTGCGCCCGCGACGGTGTCTACGACTGCTGGCTGACCGCCGCGCCGCTGGCCATCACCGGGGCGGTCGGCTCGCCGGTCAACCCGATCGCGGTCAAGTGAGCGGCCGGCTGGCCGGCAAGGTCGCCCTGATCACCGGGACGGCCGGCGGGCAGGGGCGCGCGGCCGCGCTGTTGTTCGCCGCCGAGGGCGCGACCGTCGTCGGCTGCGACGTGCGGGCCACCG
>DASQDS010000199.1:0-5408 GCA_035634075.1 Pilimelia sp.
GGGGAGAGTTGAACCTGTATCGATGGAAGCGCTCCCATCGACCGTGGTGTGGACTGTAGCCCGCGTCACGGCTCGGAAACAAGAGCCGAACTTAGGGGAAACCTTCGCCTGGCGCAGACTTTGGTTAAGTCCCTGCTCAGAGGCCTCGAAATCGACACCTCTTGATGCGGGAGCGCTCCCATGCCACACTGTGGCTCACCGCGCGAGGGAGCCTCATCGCGTATCGCGGGCCGCCGAGGGCATCCGGATCTCGGAACGGCGCCCCGCCTGATCGACCGAGACGCCCCACTCGGCACTCTCGTCGTTCCACCCCGTTCCCATCGACGGGCGCACCCCACCCCTAGGCGCATTTTCGCCGGTCCGCAGTCGCATCGCGTGCGGTCGGCACCCACCCCGGAGTCCGCCCACGGCTCCGGCCTGGTCCGCGAGGAGACACGCATCCATGAAACTCAGGGCAAGACCACGCCGGTTGGCCATCCTGGCCACTGGCGCGCTTGTCGTCGGAGGCGCGGTAGCTGTGCCGGTCGGCATGGCCTACGCCGCCACCGCCTGTGACGTCACCTATGCCTCGAACGACTGGCAGGGCGGCTTCACCGCCAACGTCACCATCAAGAACCTCGGCGACCCGCTGACCGCGTGGACGCTCGGCTGGACCTTCCCGAACGCCTCGCAGCGCGTGTCGCAGGGCTGGAACGCCACCTTCAGCCAGACCGGCGCCAACGTGACGGCCACCAGCATGGGGTACAACGGCAACCTGGGCACCGGGGCGTCGACCACCATCGGCTTCAACGGCGTGTGGAGCGGCAGCAACCCCAAGCCCACGTCGTTCACGATCAACGGCACCACCTGCGGCGTGCCCGGCGGCAACCAGCTCCCGACCGTCGCGCTGGCCGCCCCGGCCGGCCCGTTCGAGGCCCCGGCCGACGTGCCGCTCAGCGCGACGGCGAGCGACCCCGACGGCACGATCTCGAAGGTCGAGTTCTACCGCAACGGCCTGCTGATCAACACCGACACGACGGCGCCGTACGCGTACACGATGGAAGACCTGCCGGCCGGCGACTACACGGTGCAGGCGCGGGCGTACGACAACCTCAACGCCACGGCGACCGCGGAGCGGGCCTTCACCGTCTCCGCCGCCACCGGGCCACGGCTCGTCGCCACCCCCGCCTCCGTCGCTGTCCGCGAGGGCGCCAGCGAGACGGTGAACGTCAAGCTGGACCGGGCGCCGACCGCGAACGTGCCGGTGACGCTGACCCGCACCGGTGACACGGACATCACCGTGACACCGGCTTCGCTGACCCTCACGCCGGCCAACTGGAGCACGGGCGTCAACGCCACCGTGGCGGCTGCCGAGGACACCGACTCCGCCGGCGGTACGGCCACCATCACCGCGACCGCCACGGGCTACGCCCCGCTCGCGGTCACGGCGACCGAGGTCGACAACGAGCCGGTCGGTGGCTCGAACGTCTACACCCAGCGCTTCCTGGAGCAGTACGGCAAGATCAAGAACTCGGGCTACTTCAGCCCCGAGGGCGTGCCGTACCACTCGATCGAGACGCTGATCGTGGAGGCGCCGGACCACGGCCACGAGACCACGTCCGAGGCGTTCAGCTTCTGGATCTGGCTCGAGGCGCAGTACGGGCAGGTCACGCAGAACTGGGCGCCGTTCAACAACGCCTGGACGGTGATGGAGAACTACATCATCCCCAAGACGGCGGACCAGCCCACCGCCGGCGTTCCGGGCACGGCGCAGTACGCGGCCGAGCACGTGTGGCCGGACCAGTACCCGTCGCCGCTGCAGGCGGCAGTTCCGGTCGGCCAGGACCCGCTGCGCAGCGAGCTGCAGTCGACCTACGGCACGGGCGACATCTACGGCATGCACTGGCTGCTCGACGTGGACAACATCTACGGCTTCGGCCGGTGCGGCGACGGCACCACCAAGCCCACCTACATCAACACCTTCCAGCGGGGTCCGCAGGAGTCGGTGTGGGAGACGGTGCCGCAGCCGTCCTGCGAGACCATGCGGCACGGCGGCCCGCGCGGCTACATGGACATCTCGATCCAGGACACCGGCCCGGCGACGCGGCAGTGGAAGTACACCAACGCGCCGGACGCCGACGCCCGCGCCATCCAGGCCGCCTACTGGGCGCTGACCTGGGCCAAGGAGCAGGGCAAGGCGGCCGACGTGGCGGCGACCGTGACCAAGGCCGCCAAGATGGGCGACTACCTGCGGTACGCCATGTTCGACAAGTACTTCAAGCGGGTCGGCAACTGCGTCGGGGCGAGCGCCTGCCCGGCCGGTACCGGCCGTACCTCGGCGCACTACCTGATGTCCTGGTACTACGCCTGGGGCGGCGCGCTCGACCCGGCCGCCGGCTGGTCGTGGCGGATCGGTTCCAGCCACAACCACATGGGTTACCAGAACCCGTTCGCGGCGTGGGCCCTGACCAACACGCCCGAGATGCGGCCGCGCTCGGCCACGGCGGTGCAGGACTGGACCAACAGCCTGAACCGGCAGATGGAGTTCTACCAGTGGCTGCAGTCCGCTGACGGCGGCATCGCCGGCGGCGCGACCAACAGCTGGAACGGCCAGTACGGGCAGCCCCCGGCCGGCACGCCGACCTTCTACGGCATGTTCTACACCGAGCACCCCGTGTACGCCGACCCCGGCAGCAACGGCTGGTTCGGCATGCAGGTGTGGTCGCTGCAGCGCGTCGCGGAGCTGTACTACGTGACGGGCAACGCGCGGGCCAAGGCCATCCTCGACAAGTGGGTGCCGTGGGCCATCGCGAACACCGACATCGGTACGGGCGGGGCGTACGCGATCCCCTCGGACCTGTCCTGGAGCGGCGCGCCGACCACCTGGAACCCCACCAGCCCGGCGGCCAACACCAACCTCCGGGTCACGGTGACGGCCAAGGGCCAGGACGTCGGTGTCGGGGCGGCCTACGCCCGGACGCTGGCGTGGTACGCGGCCAAGTCGGGCAACGCGGCGGCGAAGAACACCGCCAAGGGCCTGCTGGACGCCATGTACGCCAACGCCGAGGCCAAGGGCATCTCGACGGTGGAGACCCGCGCGGACTACCGCCGCTTCGACGATGTCTACAACTCCAGCACCCGCCAGGGCCTGTACCTGCCCCCGGGCTGGACGGGAACGATGCCCAACGGTGACGCGATCGCCGCGGGCAAGAGCTTCCTGGACATCCGATCCTTCTACAAGAACGACCCGGATTGGCCGAAGGTCCAGGCGTACCTGGACGGTGGCCCGGCGCCGACGTTCCGGTACCACCGGTTCTGGGCGCAGACGGACGTCGCGATGGCGTTCGCCGACTACGGCCGGCTCTTCCCCACCGGCTAACCCAGTCCCATACCGCAGTAACCGTTCGGTGATCGGCCCGGGCGGGCGGCCCCGCCGCCCGCCCGGGCCCGCACCGAACGACCACCGGAGACGGCCTGACGCCCACGGTCAGGTCACCGTGGTGGGCCGGGAGAGGCCGGCCAACGCAGCGGTTTCGGCCGGTTCACCACACCCCGCGGTCGCGTGGCCCACCACCCGGCCGCGGGGACTTATTTTGCCGGTTCGGCTTCTACGCGCCTGGTTCGGCGGTGGCTCACGCGGTTGCGAAGGCCAGCCGGACGGCGGTGAGCGCCCAGCGCATGCGGAAGACCGCCGTCTCCGGGTGCTCCCCGAACTCCTGCGCCACCAGTGCCGCGCAGCCCTGCGCACCGTGCCGGCGCACCGTGTCGGTGACGACGCTGCGGACGACCTCCGGGGTGGCCCCTTCCGAGCGCTGCAGGTCGGAGGCGAACAGCGCCTCGACCCACGCTTCCTCGATGGTGTTGTCGATCATCGTCCCGGCCCCCTCCGCCCGCCCGCCGCATCGGCGTGTTCATTGAGCACACCGGTCCCGCGCTGCAGGGGCAGAGCCGGCCGGGTGCCGCTGGGTTGCGGTGGCTCGACCGCCGCCGGGAAGCAGTCGCAATAACCCTTAAAGGGGATATTGTGGGTGCACGGCGTGGAGGAGGGCTGTGGCGTGGAGCGCTCGGGGCACGCGGTCGTCATCGAGGACGAGCGCGACGTGCTGGACCTGCTGTCCGGGCACCTGGACCGGCTGGGTTACCGGGTCACCGGTGCGCAGACCGGCGAGCGGGGGGTGGCGCTCGCGCTGTCCGAGCCGCCGGATGTCGTCGTCGTGGACTTCCTGCTGCCGGACATGGATGGCCGGGAGGTCGTCCGCCGGCTGCGCGGCGACGCCCGCACCGCGCCGTGCGCGATCGTGCTGTGTTCGGTCCTGGACGCCACCGACTTCGCCGACGTGCCGGCGGACGCCGTGCTGGCGAAGCCGTTCGGCAAGGCGGCGGTTGCCGAGCTGGTCCGGCGGCTGGCCGAGCGGCGGAGCGTGAACGGCCCGCCGACGGTGGGCCGGCACCGACAGGCGGACCGCGCGCAGGCGGACCGCGCGCAGGCGGGCCGCGGCCCGCGGACCGGTGGGCCGGCAGGGGCGGACGGGGGAGAGCAGTGACAGCCGTACTCATCGCGGACGACGACGCGGACATTCGGGACCTGGTGGCCTTCAAGCTGGAGCAGGCGAACTTCGACGTGGTCGCGGTGGGAGACGGGCTGGCGGCGATCGAGGCGGCGCGGACGCACCGGCCGCGCCTGGTGGTGCTGGACGTCTCGATGCCGGGCATGTCCGGGCTCGACGTGTGCCGGATGCTGCGCGCGGACCCCGACACGAAGGACATGTTGATCATCATGTTGACCGCCCGCGTGCAGGAGCAGGACGTCGAGGGCGGCTTCACCGCCGGCGCGGACGACTACGTCACCAAGCCGTTCAGCCCGCGCGAGCTGGTGTCCCGGGTCCAAGCCCTGCTGGCGAGGTCCCGGGCATGACGTCCGGCCCGGTGGTCACCGGGTCGAGCGGGTCGGCCGCGGGCCAACCGGCGGCCACGGCAGCGCCCGCCGCCGCCGGCCGGGCGTCGCCCAGCGGCGCCGACGAGGCACCGGGCAGGGGGCTGGCTGCGGGCACGGTCGGCGGGCTGATGTGGCGGGCGGTCGCGGCCATCGTGCTGGTGATCGTCCTGGCGGGCGGTGCCGGCGTGGCGGCCGTCAGCGGCCAGCACGCGGCCCTGCGGGAGCTGTCCGGGCACCTCGTGCCGCTGCGGCTGGCGAACGCGCAGCTGCGTGCGGTGCTGACCGACGCCGGGCGTGACCTGCGCGGCTACCTGCTCACCGGGGACGCCGAGTTCCTGCGCGCGCACACGGACGCCTCGGCGCGGCTCGCCCCGGCGGTGGCGGCGCTGCGCCAGCGGGCCGGCACGGCGCGGGAGCGGGCGGCGGTCGCGCAGCAGTCCCGGCTGTCCGACGCCTGGTGGGCCGAGGCCGGCCGGCAGCGGCAGGTCACTCC
>DASQDS010000200.1:0-2648 GCA_035634075.1 Pilimelia sp.
CGGGCGGCCTGGCGGCGGGCGTACGAGCGGGCGTTGGCCATCGCCGCCGACGCGGAGTTCGACTACGGCGACCCCGCGGGCAGTCCCCGGCTGCGGGCCGAGCTGGCCGGTTACCTGGGGCGCGTGCGGGCCGCCCGGGTAGCGCCCGAGGCGCTCGTGGTGACGACCGGGGCGGCGCAGGCGTTCACGCTGCTCGCGCAGGTGCTGCGGGCCGGCGGCGCCACGGAGGTCGGCTTCGAGGAGCCCGGCAGCGCCGGCGTCCGTACTCACCTGGCCGGCCAGGGGCTCACCCCGGTCCCGGTGCCGGTCGACGGCGCCGGTCTGGACGTGGCCGCGCTGGGCCGCGCCGGCCTGCGGGCGGTGGTGGTCACGCCCGCGCACCAGTTCCCGACGGGCGTGGTGCTGGCCCCGGGCCGCCGCGCCGCGCTGCTGGCCTGGGCCCGGGAAACCGGCGGTCTGATCGTCGAGGACGACTACGACGCCGAGTTCCGGTACGACCGTGATCCGGTGGGCTGCGTCCAGGGCCTGGCGCCCGACGCTGTCGCGTTGGTGGGCTCCGCCAGCAAGGCGCTGGCCCCCGGGTTGCGGTTGGGCTGGCTGGCGGTGCCGCCGACGCATCGGGCGGCGGTGCTGGCGGCCAAGGCGGCGGCCGACCTCGGTGGGCCCGTGTTGGAGCAGTTGGCGGTGGCCGAGCTGCTCGCCACCGGCGGGTACGACGCGCACCTGCGCCGGTGCCGGCGCCGGTACCGGCAGCGCCGAGACGCGCTGGTGGCGGCGCTGGCCCGGCACCTGCCCGCGGTGCGGATCTCGGGCATCGCCGCCGGCCTGCACCTGGTGGTGTGGCTGCCGCCCGGGGTGGACGACGCGGCGGTCGCGGCGCGGGCCCGCGGGGTGGGGCTCGGCCCGGTCCCGCTGTCGGCGTTGCGGCTGTCCGCCGGCGGGCCGCCGGGCCTGGTCCTCGGGTACGCGGCGAGCACGCCCGACGAGTTGGCGGCGGCGGTACGCGGGCTGGCGCCGATCGTCGGTGGCACCGGGTAGGTTCTGCCGCATGCCGGAATTCGTGCCGCTGGCCGGGCGCATCGCCGATGCCATCCTGGCCCGCCACCCCGACGTGGCGACGTTCGCCGGGGACCACCGCTTCGACGACCGCCTGCCCGACCTGTCGGCGGCCGGCGTCGCCGGCGACGTGGCGATGCTGCGGGACGCCGCGGACGCGCTGGCCGCGGTCGACCCCGACGATCTGCCGCCGCAGGAGGGCGTCGACCACGCGGTGCTCAGCGCCTTCGTCGACCGCGCCCTGTTCGAGCGTACGGAGATCCGCGAGCATGAGTGGAACCCGTTGGTCCACAACCCCGGCCCGTTGCTGCACGCGCTGATCGCGCGGCCGTTCGCGCCGGCCGAGGTGCGGCTGGCGGCGCTGGCCGGCCGGCTGCGCGCGGTGCCCGACGCGCTCGCCACCGCGCGGGCCACCCTGCGGGACTGCCCCCGGATCCACCTGGAGACGGCGGCGGCGCAGTTCGCCGGGACGGCCGCGCTGGTCCGCGACGAGGTGCCGGTGCTCGTCGGCCAGGCGCCGGCCCTCGACGGTGACGTGACGCCGGTGGCCCGGGCCGCCGCCGACGCGCTCGACGACTTCGCCGGCTGGCTGGGCGACCGGCTGGCCGGCGGGGACGAGGCCCGCGACCCCCGGCTGGGCCGGCGGCTGTGGGAGGCCCGGCTGTGGCACACGCTGGACACGGAGTTGTCCGCGGCCGAGATCGTTCGTCGGGCGGAGGCCGCCCTGGAGCAGGTCACCGCCGAGTTGGGCGAGGTGGCGGCGGCGATCGCCGGCGGACCCGCGGGCGCCGGGGCGATCCGCCGGGCGCTGGACGGCCTGGCCCTCGACCACCCCGACGACTCCTCCATCGTGGACCTGGCGACGGTGGCGATGGCCGAGGCCACCGCGTTCGTCCGCGACCACGACCTCGTGTCCCTCGTGGACGATCCCTGTGTGATCGAGGAGATGCCGGAGTTCGCGCGGGGCGTCGCGGTGGCGACCTGCGAGGCCCCCGGCCCGCTGGAGACGGCGGAGGTGCCCACCTTCTACTGCATCGCCCCCACCCCGGCGGGTTGGCCGGCGGAGCGGGTGGAGTCGTTCTACCGGGAGTACAACGACCACATGGTCCGCAACCTGACCGTGCACGAGGCCATGCCGGGCCACTACCTGCAGCTGGCCCACTCGCGGCGCTTCCAGGGCTCGTCGCCGGCGCGGGCGTTGGGGTTCTCGGGGACCTTCGTGGAGGGTTGGGCCCAGTACGCGGAGGAGCTGATGACCCGGCACGGCTTCGGCGGGTTGCCCGTGCGGGCGCAGCAGCTGAAGATGCAGCTCCGGTCGACGATCAACGCGATCCTCGACCAGCTCGTGCACTGCGACGGCGGCACCGAGGCCGACGCGATGGCGCTGTTGACGGGGCGCGGTTTCCAGGAGGTGGGCGAGGCGGCGGGCAAGTGGCGCCGGGCGCAGCTCACGTCCACCCAGCTGTCGACGTATTTCGTGGGCTACACGGAGGTCGCGGCGATCGCGGCGGCCCGGCCGCCCGGCACGTCCGAGCGGGCCTGGCACGACGCGATGCTTGCGCACGGCTCCCCGCCGCCGCGCCACGTCCGCG
>DASQDS010000201.1:0-2574 GCA_035634075.1 Pilimelia sp.
GGACCGCCGGGTCGGCCCGGTCCGCCGACCCGCCCCTCCCGACCCGCCGCGCGGCGCCGGCCCACAGGCCCGCCCAGCCGACCAGGCAGACCACGACGGCCGCGGCGAGCGCCAGGCCCCGGCCGCCGGCCAGGCCGGTCGTCGCGGCCAGGGGCGTCTGCGTGGCGGCGGCCAGCGGCGCCAGGCCCAGCCCGGTGGTCGCCCCGGCGAACAACACCGCCTGGGCGAACGCGAGCGCGGCGCCGGACAGCGCGAACGCGAGCAGCGCCGGGCGGTGCACCCGCCGGGCCGACCAGCCGTGGCCCAGCAGCACCAGGCCGCAGCCCGCCAGCAGCAACGGCACGTAGGTCGCCTTGGCGCCGGTCAGCGCGACCAGCAGCAGCACGAACAGCGCCCACGGGCGCGCGCCGCCCGACCCGTCGCGCAACAGGTCCAGCAGCGCCAGCACCGTCGCGGCGAACAGCGCCGCCCCGAAGGTCTGGGTGGGGCTGAGCCACACCGTCCGCAGCACCTCGCCGTCGTAACCCGCGGTGGCCAGCCAGGCGTACGGCGTGGGCACCGACCAGACGAGCGTGGTCAGGACCGCCACCGGCCCGACCCACCAGCGGGCCGACAGTGCCCGGCCGAGCGCGGCGACCCCCACCAGGGACGCCGCCAGCATCGGCGGGAGCGACAGCCGGTAGAGCAGGGTCTGCAACTCGATGCCGGTGGCCCAGCTCGTCGCGGCCAGGTCGGCGTAGACGAACCAGTGGTAGCGCAGCGGCTCGCCGGCGACGTACGGGATCACCGGCGGGACGTGGTGCTTCAGCTCGCCGGCGAGGGCGAGGTGGAAGGGCAGGTCCACGTACGGGGCGGCGTTGCCGGGTGGCGCCAGGCCGTGGCCCCGGAAGAACGTGACCGCGCCGTGCGCGACGGCGAACAGCACGGCGCCGGCCACCGCCCACGCCCAGCCGGTGGGGACCCGCCGACCCGACCCGCGCCAGTGCCGGCGCAGGCGCGGCGCGGTGGCGAAGGCCACCAGCACAGCCACGGGGGCCAGGAGGGCGAGCCGGGGGGCGCCGGCGGCCCGGGCGGCGACGTACGCCAGCACCTCGACCGCGTAGCCGACCGCCGTCCCCGCCGCGACGTCGGCCGGGAGGAGGCCGGGCCGGCCCCGCCCCGCCCGCCACAGCAGGGTGCCCGGCAGCGCGATGGCGAGGAGGAGGTACGCGGCGAACGCCGCCAGGTCCCGGGCCGGCACGCCGTACCCGGCGAGCAGTGCCACGGTGGCCAGCAGCGCCACCCCGGCCGGCACCCAGCCGAGCCACCGGCGCGCGCCCGCCCCGAGCTTCCGCGCCGGGGCGGTCGTGGCCATGGCATCCTCCCGCGCCCGGTGGCTCTCATGATCCACTGGTCTCTCGCGATCAGCGGGGTGGCCGTCGCGTCAGCGGGTCAAACGAGCGGCCGGCGGGAGGCGTCACGTGGTGCCGGTTGGCGTCACGGCGCACCGGTGCGCCAGGATGGGGCGGTACCCGTCGTAAGGAGCGCCACGATCAGCAGGAAACCGCAGCCGGAGGGTGGCCAGGCGCCGGTGGTGCAGCGGATCCGGGTCCGGTACGCCAAGCGCGGCCCGCTCCGGTTCACCTCGCACCGCGACTTCGCCCGGGCGTTCGAGCGCGCGGTGCGCCGGGCCGGCGTACCGATCGCGTATTCGCAGGGCTTCACCCCGCACCCGAAGATCTCCTACGCCAGCGCGGCGCCGACCGGGGTGGCGAGCGAGGCGGAGTACCTGGAGATCGGACTCCAGGCGTCGGTCGATCCCGGCGAGCTCCGGCGCGCCCTCGACGCGGCGCTGTCGCCGGGCCTGGACGTCCTCGACGCCGTGGTCGCCGCCGGCCCCGGCGGACTGGCCGACCGCATCGACGCCTCACGATGGCGGATCGAGCTGCCCGGGGTGGCGACCGACGCGCTGGCGGCGGCGGTGGCGGCGTTCGTCGCCGCCCCGGAAGTCCTGGTGGAACGGATGACAAAGCAGGGCCGGCGGTCCTTCGACGCGCGCGCCGCGGTCGTCTGGATCAAGGCCGGGGCGCCGGCCGAGCCACCTTCCGAGGTCGGCGCCGTACCGTGTGCGATACTCGACCTTGTCATACGGCAGGTCTCTCCCTCCGTACGACCCGATGACGTCCTGTCCGGCCTCCGCGTGGTGGCCGACCTGGAGCCGCCGGTGCCGCCTCGAGCGACCCGGCTGGCGCAGGGCACGCTGACCGCGCAGGGGGAGGTTGACGATCCGTTGGAGGCGGATCGCGGGGCACCCATCGGCGAACGCCAGCCGGTCTCCGGTTAGCGTTCAACGGCAGACTTCGGTGGCCCGTGTCCGGGCCGCCCGGCCGACTGACACCCGGCCGGAGCCAGGGCACTCGCTGCCGGAAACACCCTTGCGGCAACCCTGCGTGGCAGCGTTCCTCACGCGCCCGGGGCGGCCAGAACTGGAGAACGTCCGGATGCTCGACAACGAGCCAGACGGCGGCGAACGGACCGGCGAGCAGCCGGCCGGGGAGACCGTCGACAGCAGCACCACTCCCGCGCGGCGTACGC
>DASQDS010000202.1:0-2306 GCA_035634075.1 Pilimelia sp.
CTCGACGACCTGAAGTTCCCCGGTACCGACGACGCCGTGCGCGAGCGCTACGAGGCCGAGCTGGCCTCCGTCGGCCCGGAGGTGTTGCACCGGCGCCTGCAGGAGCTCGACCCGGCCGCCGCGATCGCGATCCTGCCGTCCAACGGCCGCCGCATCGTGCGCGCGCTGGAGGTCATCGAGCTGACCGGCGCGCCCTTCACCGCCTCGCTGCCCGCCCCGCGGCCCGTCTACCGCGCGGTGACGGTCGGGGTGGACCTGGACACCGCCGCGCTGGACGAGCGGATCGAGCGCCGGGTGGCCGCGATGTGGGCGGCCGGCCTGGTGGCCGAGGTGCGCGGGCTGGCGGCGCACGGCCTGCCGGCCGGGCGCACGGCCAGCCGGGCGCTCGGCTACCAGCAGGTGCTGTCGTTCCTGGCGGGTGGGTGCACCGAGGACGAGGCGCGGGCGGAGACCGTCCGCGCCACCCGCCGGTTCGTCCGCCGCCAGCGCTCCTGGTTCCGCCGGGACCCGGGCGTGGCGTGGCTGGACGCCGCCCGGCCCGGCCTGGTGGCGGATGCCGTCGCGGCCGTCGCGGCGGGTGCGCGATGATGGGTGGCGTGCAGTTCACCAAGGGCCACGGGACCGGCAACGACTTCGTCCTCCTGCCAGACCCGGACGGGCAGCTCGACCTGACGCCGGCGCTGGTCGCGGCGCTGTGCGACCGCCGGTTCGGCATCGGCGGCGACGGGGTGCTGCGGGTGGTGCGGGCCGCCAAGCATCCCGACGGCGCCGACCAGGCCGGCGAGGCCGAGTGGTTCATGGATTACTGGAACGCCGACGGTTCGTTCGCCGAGATGTGCGGCAACGGCGCCCGGGTTTTTGCCCGGTACCTGGTGGAGAGTGGCCTGGCCGACCCGCCGGGTGGTGCCCTCACGATCGCGACCCGGGCCGGCGCGGTGCGGGCGCGGGTGACCGGCGCGGAGGTCGCCGTCGACCTCGGCGCCCCGCGGCTCGCCGGCCACGGCACGGCGAGCGTCGGCGCGCTGTCGCTGACCGGGGTGGCGGTGGACTGCGGGAACCCCCACCTGGTGTGCGCGCTGCCCGCCGGGGCCGACCTCGCCACCCTGGACCTGAGCCACTCGCCGGGCTACGAGCCGGCGATCTTCCCGAACGGGGTGAACGTCGAGTTCACCACGCCGGGGGAGGCGACGGTGCCCGGGGCGGACGTGCACGTGCGGATGCGCGTGTTCGAACGCGGCTCCGGCGAGACGATGTCGTGCGGCACGGGCGCCTGCGCGGTGGCCGCCGTCGCGCTGGCCGGCGCCGGCCGGGCCACCGGCGTGGTGGCGGTGGACCTCCCGGGCGGCCGCCTGACGGTGAGCATCGACCCCCCCACGTGCTGGCTGAGTGGCCCCACAGCCCTGGTGGCCACAGGCGCAATCACCCTGACCACTCCGTGAGCTCCGCCGCGTGATCAAGGGATTGGTGCCACCCCGCCCGGCGTGTCGTGGCGCCAATCCCTTGATCACGCGGGCGGGTCAGCAGGTCTTTGCCGTCTTTCGTTTTGCGATGCCCGCTTCGGTGCCCGCGGCGTAGTCGACCGTCAGGCCGGCGCCCGGGTCGAAGCCCCACTTCCCGCCGGCGGTGCGCAGGGCGCTGTGGCCCACCGCGCTGCCCCGGCGCCAGGTCAGCTCCACCGCGGTGTCGCTGACCGGCTGCACCTGCTGGAGCTGGAAGGCCACCCCGCCGAGTGCGGCCGGGCAGGCCCTGTTCACCGCCACGAAGACGTCCCGGGGCACCTCCTTGCGGGCCTCGGGGGTCCAGAGCGCCCAGGCGGCCGCCCAGTCCCGCTTCTGCAGCGCGCCGAACTCCCGCTGGGCCACCTCCAGGGCCTCCGCCACGTTGACGTTGCGGGGCGGGGCCTGCTCGCCCCTGGCCGGCCCACCCGGCGCGGAACCTCCCGCCGAGGGGGTCGGCTCCGGTTCGGGCGGGGCGGTGTTGCAGCCGGCCACGAGCGCGAGGGCGGCCGCGCCGGCCAGGGCGCCGACGGTCCAGCGCATAGACGTACCTCCGTATCCGCGACGGGCGGGGAGGGGCCCCGCCGTCCTGTCCGCGGGAAGTCTGGCCGGCCGGGCCCGGGCACGGCAAGTTCACCTGGCTAGGGCGCGTCCGCGCGGTCGCCCGCCACGGTCGTGCCGAAGCCGCCGATCGCGTCGTCCAGGCCGGCCGCGTCGTCCAGCTCGGTCGCCGGGGTCAGGCCGGCGGCCGGGCCCAGGCCCGCCATCGCGTCGAGGTCCGCGGCGACGCCCAGTCCGGCGGCCTGGTCC
>DASQDS010000203.1:0-7554 GCA_035634075.1 Pilimelia sp.
GAGTTCGTCGGGGGCGATGTTCAGCTTCGCCGGCAGGGATCCGCCGGGGATGACCCCGTGGGAGGCCAGGATGGGCAACGCCATGATCGGATAGGCGATCGAGAACAGGACAACGAGGAACGCGGTCAGCGGGTGCCTGCCCGCCCACCCGCGGAACCCCCGGTTCGCCGGGTCAGCCACCACGGTGGTGGGGCGTTGTGCTGCGGAGTTCGGGGGTGCGGGTGGCACCGGATCGACTGAGGTGATGCGCATGGCAGGCTCCGTTTCAGACGTGCGGGGTTTGCGATGAGATCGCCGGCCGGCTGGCCGGGACGGCGGTACGGATCAGCGCGCTGACCGGTGCAGGGTCCGCGAGCCACGGGGCATGGCCGCCGGCGACGATCTGCGCCCCAGCTCCCGGTATGCCGGCGACGGCTGCCCGAACGGGCTCGATGGGGCGAACATCGTCGTCGCGGCCCCGCAGGTACCGCACCGGAACGTCGAGCCGACGCAGCTCGTCGGCACCGATCAGCAGGTCCGGCCCAGGCCTGCGGTGCTGCGGCGTCTCCCGCAGCACCGGCGGGGCCGACAATTGACGGCGCGCGCTGTGGTAGGTGACATCGGCGAGGTCCGGCAGGTGCAGCAGGGCCGGCTCCCGTAGCCAGCGCGCCAGCACGGCGGCGTACCCGTCCGGCGGACCCTGGACCGCCACCAGCCCGTCGGCGACCAGGGACAGCAGCCCGGCCGGCGGGTCCGTCCGGTGGCCGGGCAGGGCCGGCCCGGCGTCGCCGATCAGCACGATGCCGGACACCCGGCCGGGAGCGTCGAGGGCCGTCCATAGCGCGACCGCGCCGCCGAGCGAGTGCCCGACGAGTACGGCCTGCTCCAGCCGCTCGATGTCGAGGACCGCGGTCACGAGGTCAACCGCTACGGTGCGCAGCGTGCCGGCCCGCGGATCGTGGGCATCCGAGAGGCCGTGCCCGGGTAGGTCCACGGCCACGAGCCGACCTGCCAGGTGCGGCATCAGCGGAATCCACCAGGCCGCCGACAGGGCGGCGCCGTGCAGCAGCAGGTACGGCTGCCCTTCGCCGGCCGCCAGCACCCGGACCGCACCACCCGTGCCGGGCAGGCGCACGGAGAATTCCTCGACGAGCACGCCCGCGGCGGCGGCCAGCTGATGTTCGGCCTGCCGGATCCGGGCGTCGAGGCGGGTAGTTCCCATGGCGTCCACCGTGCGATGCCGTCGCGTTCGGCGGAACGCACAGCAGCCGCACACGTGAGACTGTGCGGCAAGTGTGCGAGCCGGGGCTGACGCCATGGCTCATGGCGAGAGGATCATCAGTGTTGGCGTACCCGGCACGGCAGGGCCGGGAAGGGGTACCGGCGGCACCGCCGTCCTCCCTAGAATCGGCGACATGGACGGGCAGCGCGCTGCGTCGGTGGCGGCGGGCCAACATTCCTTCGGCGGCAGGTTGCGTGCCCTGCGCGAGGCCGCCGGCTACACCCAGGAAGAGCTGGCCGAACGCGCCGGCCTGACGGCTCACGGCGTCAGCGCGTTGGAACGCGGCGCCCGTACCCGTCCGTACCCGCACACCATCCGGGCGCTGGGCGATGCGCTCGGCGTCTCGGAGCAGGAGCTGGCGCTGCTGCGGGAAGCCGTACCCCGCCGTCAACGTCCCGGCACGTCGCGGGCGGTCGCCGAGCAGCCCGACGGGTACACCGCCCGATCGCTGCCGGTGACGACGACCGGGCTGATCGGCCGCGAACGCGAGCTGTCGGAGCTGGCCGCGCTGCTCCGCCGACGTGAAGCCCGCCTGGTCACCCTGACCGGCACCGGCGGAGTCGGCAAGACCCGCCTCAGCGTCGCCGTCGTCGACAGGGTCGCTGACGCGTTCCTGGACGGGACGACGTTCGTGCCGCTGGCCGCGGTGTCCGACGCAAGCCTGGTCCTGCCCGCCATTGCCCAGGCCGTGGGACTGGGCGCCACCACCGGGCCGTACGTCGAGCCGCAGGTGGCCGACCACCTGCGGACGCTGCGACACTTGTTGGTGCTCGACAATTTCGAGCACCTGCCGGCTGCGGCTCCTGCGGTGGCGCGACTTGTCGCGGGTTGCCCCGGACTGAGCGTTTTGGTGTCCAGCAGGGCGCCGCTTCGGGTAACCGGCGAATATGAGTTTCCCGTCCCACCGCTGGGGCTGCCGCCGGCAGCTGATCCCGACGCCGCGGCGGTCACCGCGTCGGCGGCTGGCTCGTTGCTGGCGGCCAGGGCGGTGGCGGTGACGCCGGGTTTCGCCGTGACGCAGACCAATGCCGGCGCCTTGGCGGCGATCTGCCATCGGCTGGCCGGGATCCCGCTGGCCCTGGAGCTGGCCGCCGCCCGACTGCGGTTCCTGCCGCCCGCGGTGCTGCTGGCCCGCCTGGACGACGCGCTGAGCCTCGGCGGTGCCCGCGACCTGCCGGCCCGGCAACGCACCATGCGGACCACCATCGACTGGAGCTACGGGCTGCTCACCGACGACCAGCAGCGACTCTTCCGCCGGCTGGCGGTCTTCTCCGGCGGGTTCACCCTGGACGCCGCCGAGGCCATCGGCACGTGTACCGGCGCAGTCGAGCCCGCGCCAGGCCTGGACGAGTCGGTGGAGGTGCTGGGGCTGCTCGAAGCCCTCGTCGAACAGTCGCTGGTGACGGTGACACCCGATCAGGACCGGCCCCGCTACTCGATGCTGGAGCCGATCGCCCAGTACGCGAGAACGCTGCTGGCCGGAAGCGCGGAAGCGCAGAAGGTACGGCACGGGCACGCCGCGTACTACCTGGCATTCGTCGAGCAGGCCGAGTCGCACTTCGCCCATGCCGCCCAGCTCGAATGGCTGCATCGGGTCGAGTCCGACAACGCCAACCTGATCGCGGCAATCGAGTGGGCGCTCGCCAACGGCCATCCCGACGTCGCCGGTCGGATGGGTTGGGCGCTGTGGCTGTACTGGTACCTACGCGGCCAACTCCAGGTACGCCGGCCGGTGATGGAAGCAGCGCTGGAGCACGACCTGCCGGACGCCGTACGGGTGCGAGTCCTGATCATCACCGGGAACATGGCCGCTGGCGGGGGCGCCATGGACCTCGCCGGGCGCCGGTGGCAGCAAGCCCTGGATCTCGCCCAGGGTATCGACGACCACGCCGCAGAGGCCTCCGCGCGGTTCGGGGTGGCGATCGCCGCCCTGCAGGCCGGCGATCTCCGCACCGCTGAGGACATGCTGCGCGCGTCCAGCGCGATCGCGGCCGCTTTGGGCGCCGACGGGCAATGGCTGTACACGCATACCCGCATCTGGTCGGGGACGGCCCGGATGGTCGCCGGTGACCCGGGCGGCGCGTTGCCGCACTTCGCCGAAGGGCTGAGCGCCGCCCGGGAGCGTGGTGATCGGCTCACCACCTGCATTGCGTTGCACAACCTCGCCGGGGCCGCCGTCGCCACCGGCGACCTCGACCTGGCGGGTGAGCACCTGCGCGAAGGTACCCGGCTCTGCCAACAGACCGGTGACCTGGCCAACCTGGCGTACTACCTCGACGCCCTCGCCGTCGTCGATGCCGGGCGCGGTGACCCCAAGCGGGTCGCCACCCTGCTGGGCGCCGCACAGTCGCTCCGCGAGCTGCCGTCGTCGGGAGCGTACGTCTACCACCGGCCAGACGAGACGCCCCGGCAACGCGCCGCCGAGGCGGCCCGCGCCGCCCTCGGCGACGACGCGTACGACGACGCCGTCGACATCGGCAGGTCCATGCTGCCCGACGACGCCGCCGCCTACGCGCTCACCGTCTGACAGGCGACAGGGGACGGACCTCGTCCCACCAGGAGACGCTGCTGCGCGCCTCGACGGGCAGGAGCTCTTGGACAACGTGCACTTCATCGCCTGCACGTATGACGGCGTCCGCGTCGGCGGCAGCGCGTTGTACCTCAGACATGAGCTTGATGAGCCTTGCTATCGGTTCAGTGCCCTCGTAGTGGACGCGGTGCCCGCGGCGCCGAAGATCAAGCGGGCTTCGGCCCTGCTCAAGTCGGACAACGCCGCCACGGCTCCGGGCGCAAGGGTGCGGCTCTCGGCGATTTCCACCTGCGCCGCAAGCGCTTCGATCAATCGGTCCAAGACTCGTTCCTGCACGTCGTCGTCGATCACGCTTCGAGCGTATGGCAACCACCGCCCTGGCCTACCGGGGGTCAACAGGAACGGATCGACGGCGGCACCGATGACCAGAAATCCGCTTCTCGGCTAGATTCGAGAACCTGCCCGGACGCCAACAGTCGAACCACTTCTACAGAGAATTACTCCCCGCCGATGCGGCAGTCACACACGGCAGCATCTCGCGCTTACACGTACCGATCTTGCAGGCTCGCCGGACTCAGGGCGTTGCCACACGGTCAAAGGGGTCCCTGTGGTAGTTGAGGAGCCGGCAGCCTCCGGGCGATTGCCCGCTCGAACCGTTCCCAGGCGGCCTGGGTGAAGGGGTGGGCGGCGTCAAGAATCAAGTCGGCGACGTACCGTGCCTCTTCGCGCGTCCGGACCGCCTCTGCTGGGGTAATCCATTCGCGGCTGACGACGTCGTCAAGTTCATCGTCGTCGGCGATGCCGACCGTCCTGCCGTGACGGCTGAGCCTGGGGCGAGGATCGGTGCCGGGAGTCGTGTCGCCGTCCGGCAGGTGCCAGAGGTCGAGCTCCAGATCGACGAAGCCCCACACGTCCCCGCTTCGTGTCACGGGTCGGGACAAGTCGATGGTGATCGCGGTCCGGGGTGTGTGCCGCCAGGCGGCGACCCAACCGCCCTGATGTGGTGCGAAGTACAGGACGGGACAGCCTGGTTCCTCGGGGATCCCGGAGTAGCACGTGGCCTCGCGGCCATCGGCCCACCGACCCGTGTAGGAGGTGCCTTCAGGATGGAACAGCCAGGAGCCGACCTCGTCGTCACCGAGGTGATAGGTGAACCAGCTACCCTCGTTGCCGTTGAGCTTGTGTTTGACGAGCTTCAGGACGCGGGGCATCGCCTGAGGTTAGACCACCACGGCATGAACCTGACGCAGCCGAAAGGACCCCGCTACTGCGAATGGCCTGGCGGTTGCCGCACTGGGCCACTGTTCAGGGTCGGGTCGGAGTTCAGTCAACAGGTCTAGCTCTACCCCTGTCGTCCACTTCGTCACTCGGTGTCGGGGTCATGCAAGGTGGATGGTTCCAGACAGGTGCGGAACCGGTTGGGTATCGGTCTGTGTCGATCCTCGGAATCAAGATCAACTTTCCCGGTAAAGGCCGCTGACCTGGTAAAGCTCAGGTCAGCGGCCTTCGTTGCTGGGCGGCGGGCGCTCTCGCGGGACAGGGACTGTGCCGCTGGCGCGCTGGCACGCGCCCGGCGGCACCAGCCGCGAAACCCACCCCACCTGCCGCACCGCGCCATCGATCTACACCGACAACGGGTCCACCGCCGGCGAATCGAGCAGGTGCTGCGGCAGTTCCCGCACCTCGCCACAGCGGGACTCGCGCCGGCGGTGCTCACGCCGGCCGTGGTCGCATCTGGTCGAGCAGCGCTCGGAGGCCGTGATGACGCCGTTGCACCTCATCGCCTGCACCGTGCCCCCACCGGCGGCCGCATCACCCCCGCCGGCCACCGGTAGCACGGGACTGCCCGAGGTTGACCGGTGGCCAGCCGGGCGGCGGATCGGCCGGCAGGACGAGCACCGGGCCGCCGAGCCTGTCCAGCGCGACCAGCAGGATGGTCCGCACGTCCGCCCGCTCAGGGGCGGGCACCGTCAACGGCACGGCGCAGGACTCTTCGGTGACGATCGCCAACGGCGAGCCGCACACGATGGGGTTGCCTTCCTCGGTCCGCCACACGTGACCCGTGGCGGCGAACCGTCCGCCCCCGGTGTCGATCTGCGTCGGGTCGGCGGCGCACGGATCCTCGCCCGGCGTCGGCCGCACGTGTTGCCGGCACCACGCCGCCAGGACCTCGGCGGCGTTCTCCGGCATGGGAGCGTCGCCGCACCGGACGCCGCCGTCCAGCGGGTTCGGCATCATCAGCGCCGGGTCGGCGCAGTTGTGCTCCTCCGCGTACAACTGCTGGCAGACCGCCGTCACCCAGGCGACCCGGTCGCACTCGCGGAGCATGGCGAGCGCGTCGCTGCCGCAGCCGGGGGCGTCGGGGTCCACCCGAGCGACGTCCGGCGGGGCCTTGTTGGGGTCGGCCTGGGCCTCGCGCAGCGCCCGCTCCCGCGTCTCCTTCGCCTTGTCCAACGCCTCGCTCGCGGCCTTCTGCCGCGCCTCAGCCGCCGTGATCCGATTGGCGTCGCCGGACGCGCCGGCGGCGCTGCGCTCATGCAGGGCCATTTCATACTCGTTCCACGCGGCCTCCCACGCCCGTAACGCGTCGACGTAGTTCTCCACCGCCTCCCGCTTGCGCAGCTCGGACTCCTGTTCGGAGAGGCCCCGGTACTTGAACCACTCCTCCGAGTTGCGAACCTCACCCCTGCCGCCCCAGCTGTAGCCTCCGAAGTCGACGCCGGGTGTCCGCGGGTCCGGCGGAAGCGGGCCGGCGGTGAACACGCGGCCCCGTGCGGCCGGACCGGCGAGCGAGCCCGGACAGCCCGTGTCCCCGCCGCCCCAGCCACTCCCGCCGCCACCGCCACCGCCACCGGCGGGGCCGAGGTAGTCGGGCATGATGCTCGACACGTCCTTGTTGCCGAGGGCCGGGAGCTGCTGCTCGCACTCCGTTATCGCCTGCTTGATACCGAGGCCCTGCATGTAGAGCCGGTACAGGCAGGCGTACATCGAGCCCACCGCGACGGGATCCCGGTCCAGAATCTGCAAGACGGTCGCGTGGCGTTCGGCGCGCGTCAGGTCGGCGCGGGCCGTGGACGCCGGCCCGGCGACGGCCAGCCCGCCCGTGAGGACCACGCCGGCCAGCACCAGCACCGCGGACCGTGCCCGCTGCCACGTCGGGGGTTGTCGCGTCATCGGATTCCTCCATTCATTGTGCGGTCCTTCAGTAGACCCACGTGTAGGTAACGTCCATCCGCTCGACCAGCGGCCAGAATGACGTCCAGGTGAAGCTGCACTCGCCGTGCGCGATGCCGAACGCGCCGGTGCGGACGAAGCCGATCGTTCCGGCGCGCAGGATGGTCCCCGGCGCCGGACCGGCAGGGTTGGCAATGAAGAAGATCGTCTGCGGGGTGGTGGTGCCACGCTCGACCCACCGGCTCGCGTTCTCGCCGGTGCCGGCGAGGTGGGTGACGAACCACTTGCCCCAGTCGGACCTGTTCGCCGCCAAGATGCGGGCGGTCCCTGCCGGCAGGGAGGTGTTGAGCCGCAAGTCCATGGCGATGCCGGCGGCGGGGCAGAACAGCCCGACCCGGGCGCCGCGTGAGGCGAACATCGCCAGGCATCGGACATACTGCACCATGCCCGCCGGCGCGGCGTGCAGCGGATGGCCGAACGGTGCGTCTTGGGTGATCGCTAGTGGCGCTGAGTCATCCTGCTGATTGGCGGTTGGCTCCTGCGGCGACGTCCACCCGGTCGAGGCGGCGCAGTCAGCCTGGATGCCCGC
>DASQDS010000204.1:0-5716 GCA_035634075.1 Pilimelia sp.
GCCGCTGCCAGCGCTCTCCCCGCCGTCCCCGCCGCCGCCGCCGGTCTCGCCGCTGGCGCCGCTGCTCGCCCTCGACGGCGTCGCGCAGGAGTTGACCGCCGCCCGCGCCGACGTCGACGCCGCCCTGGCGCACCGCGCACTGCGCCGGCACGGTGGGCAGGTCGCCGCCGAGGTCAGCCTCCGCTGCGCCGCCGCGAGCGCCGCGCTGGAGGGTTCCGTGTACGACGTGGAGGCGGTCCGCGCCGGCACGGTCACCGACCCCGTCGTGCAGGGCGCGCTGCGGGTTGCCGGGGCCCTCGGGTCGGGTGCCCTCTCGGACGTCTGGCGCACCGCGCCCCGCCAGGCCCTGGCCCGCCTGCACCTGCTGGCCGCCCGGGGCGCCGTACCCGAGAAGGGGCTTGGCCGCCCGTCGGCGGACCCGGCGGTTGCCGCCCGCCTGGACGCGCTGGCGCGCCTGATCGCCGGCCTGGCCACCGGCCGCGACCCGACGCCACCGGCGCTGCTCGCCGCCGTCGTGCACGGCGAGTTGCTCGCGCTGAAGCCATTCCCGGGGCCGTCGGGCGTGGTGGCCCGCGCGGCGGCCCGGCTCGTGCTGGTCGGCGGCGGCCTGGACCCGCGGGGCGTCGTCGCGGTCGAGGTCGGGCACCACGCCCGCGGGCCGGAGTACGTCGGCGCCGCCAACGCCTTCGCCACCGGCACGCCGGACGGGCTGCGCTCGTGGTTCCGTCACTATGCCGGCGCGCTGCGCGCCGGGGCGCGGGAACTGACCGACGTCGCGGACGGCGTGCTCGCCAGGGCCTGAGCGTGCTGGCGTGCTGGCGTGCTGGCGTGCTGGTTCATGCTCCACGCGGGCGGTGCGCGCTGCCTCGTTCGGCGCCGGTGTCCGGGTGTGGCCCGCGGTAGGGTGAGGCACCCGCGCGACTTGACCGGGTCTGAGGCAGGTGGTCGTGTGATCAGCCCGTACCACGAGGCCGGCGGCTCGCCGGTCCTCCGGGTCGCCGTGGACGACCTCTACCGGCGGGTCCGCGACGATCCGGATACCGCGCCCTATTTCATCGGCGTGGACCTCGTCCGGCTGGCCGCGCACCAGCGGGCGTTCCTGGCGACGGCACTCGGCGGCCCGCAGCCGTACGGCGGCCGGGACCTGGCCGCCGCGCACGCCGGCCTGCACGTTGACGACCGGGCGTACGACGCGCTGGTGCTCCACCTGGTGAGCGCTCTGCGGGACCTCGGAGTGCGGGTGGCCCCCCTGCAGGCCATCGCCGAGCGGCTGGAGGGGCTGCGCCCGCTCGTGGTCGACGCGCCCTCGGGCGAAATGGTGCCGGGTGGGGCGGTGCGGGGTGCATAGGGGCCGCTGAGCGACTCCCGGCGGCCCGGCCTCGGCGGGTGGCCCGGCCTCGGCGGGCGGCCCTTGGCTCAGGTGGGCGGCGCCTCCCGGCGGGAAGCGCCGCCACCACACGTCCGACCTGGTTACCATGCGTGCACTTGAAGTCGTTGTCGGCGGTCCTCACGGTGCCGCCGCAACGCGCCTGCCGTGGCTGTTCGCGCGTGGGTGCCTGGTGGCCGTGCGGGGAGTCCGTGCCGGCTGCGGGCCGATCCGCGGTGCCGGTCGGTGTCCCTACCTGTATTTCTACGCCGCCTGCGGTGGGTGCGCCAGCCGATCGCCTGTACGCGTGACAGGCGTGCCCGAAGGTCCCGTTCGACCGGTCGGAGGACCCGTCGCTGGTCAGGCGGTGGCCTGCCGCACGCGGCGGTGCCGCCCGTACCAGGCGATGCCGATCGCCACCCCCACGCCGACGCTCAGCGCCGCGGCGGCCACCGGCACAGCAGGGCGCTCGCGCAGCCGGCGGCCCAGGGGAATGGGGTGGCGGAACTCCAACACCGGCCATTCGCGTTCGACGGCGACCCGGCGCAACGCCCGGTCCGGGTTCACCGCCGTGGGATGCCCGACAGTCTCCAGCAGCGGGACGTCGCTGATCGAATCCGAGTACGCGTACGACGTCGTCAGGTCGTACCCGCGGGACTCCGCCATCCCGCGGACCCCGGCGACCTTGCTCGGCCCAGCGGCGTAGAACTCGATTTCACCGCTGTACCTGCCGTCCTTGACGGTCATCCGGGTCGCGATCACGTCGTTGACGCCCAACTGCTCGCCGATGGGGCGGACCATTTCCTCCCCGGACGCGGACACGAGCACCACGTCGCGTCCCGCCGCCTGGTGCTCCGCGATCAAGGCGGCGGCCTCGGCGTACACGTACGGGTTGATCAGCTCGTGCAGCGTCTCGTCCACGATCTGGCGGACCTGATCCGCCCGCCACCCCTTGCACAGGGCGGCCAGGTAGTCGCGGGTGCGGGCCATGGTCTGCTCGTCGGCCCCGCCGAGCCGGAACATCAGCTGCGCGTAGGCAGCCTTCACCACGTCCCGACGGGTGATCAGGCCGTCGCGATAGAACGGCCGACCGAACGCCAGGGCACTCGACTTGGCGATGACGGTCTTGTCCAGATCGAAGAACGCGGCGCTTCGGCCCACGGCGGGCAAGTCTAGCGGCACGGCCGCACGCCGTTCGCTCCGCGGACCAGTGGCCCACCATACGGGGGGGTGTGCGCGGGCCCCGAAGTGTCGATCAAAGCCATGCCGCACCGTTTGGCCTACCCGTCCTTATCGCGGCGTGTCGCGCCTAGTGGGGCAAACGCCACTCGACGTGTACGGGTGTGCTCAGGCATGCTTGTTTGTGACGCCAGCCGACCTTTCGTCGGTTGCGTGTCCACCGATGAACACTCGGCGGTTGCACCCCCCGTAGCCGCTGAGCGGGTTCGGCTCGACCCCCCCGGAGCCGAACCCAAGACGACCCCCGTCTCCCCCCGACGGGGGTCGTCGCTTTCCGGCTCCTTCTCACGCACTGGCGACAGGGAAGGTCGGGGTGGCTGCCCGGCTCGGGCGCGGGACCGTGGACGCGAGCGACAGGGCGAAGAGCGTGCACACCGTCAGCACGGCCGGCAGTCCCTTGACCGCCTCGGACAACTCGCCGGACAGGCCGCTGACCAGCCCTGGATCGATGCCGGTCGCCGCGGCCGGGTACCACCACAGTGCACCGGCCCGCGGTGCGGCCTCGGCTGGCACACCGAGGAGCACGTACGCGGCGCAACAGAATTCCATGATCAGGAAGGCGCCGACCGCGACAGCCAACCGGGCGCCGTGGCGGTGCCCGCGCCGCCGCAGGCTCCCGACCAGGCCGCCCACGGCGGCCGTCGCCACCGCCCACAGCGCGACCGCCACCAGCGCCGCGGACGGGTTTTCGCCGAGCATCTCCCCGAGGAGCGGCGTGCCGATCAGCCCGGCGGTGCCGAGGCCGAACGCCGCTGGCACGGCGATGACCGTGGCGGCGGCCGCCGTGGCGGCGGGGTCGCGTCGGCCGTGGTCGCGGTCCGGCTCCTTGCCGTGATCGTTTACCCGGTCGTCCTGCCGGTAGGTTTCGCGGTCGTTCTCCCGGCCGTAGCGCCGGCTGGTGCCGACGGCCCGGCCGGCTCGTCGGCCCAGCCACACCGCCAGCACGGCCACCGGGATGACCGCCGACGCCGCCGCGGATCGCGCCCACCGCTCGTCCGCCGCGCCGGCCCCGGCCGCGTCGAGGGTGAGGACCGCGGCCGACGCCAGCGTGAGGAGCGTCGCCCCGAAGGCGAGTGGAGCGGCCAGCAGGGCCAGGGTGCTCAGGAACGCCACCCGCACGTCCGGGCGGTGCAGGTGCCCGACGCGTTCGATGACCGCGCACCGCGCCGCGTCCAGGAGGTCCCGGGTCGGGACGGGCGAGTGCCGCAGCATGCCAGCGAGCTCCCGGCCGTACCGGTCCCGAACCGTCGCCGGGTAGAGCCGCAGCACCAGGCGGATCGCCTTCTCGCGACGGCCGCCCATCAGGAGACCGCCAGGCGGCGCAGTCCGGTCGTCGCCACGGACCGCATGCGCTGCAATTCCACCTGCAACGCGGCCCGGCCCGCCTCGGTCAACTCGTACGGCTTGCGCCGGTCCCGCTCCGGCAGCGCGGCGATGTAGCCCCGGTCTTCGAGCCGGCGGATCGCGCCGTAGAGCGTCCCAGGGCCGGGACGGTCGCCGGTGACCGTCCCGACGTCGTCCTGAATGGCGTAGCCATGTTTGGGCCCGTCGGCCAGGCTCACCAAGATCAGAACGGCGGGCTCCGAAAACCTGCCAAGCTCCGTGAGCCCCGACATCGCGCCTCCCCTTGCTACGTGCCGCGTAGCATCGCAGGGCGTAGTAATCCCGTCAAGGCCCCCGGTGGCCCAGGATGGCCGGATGTGGGAACTCGTGCTCTCGGTCTCGGCGTTCGCGGTCTCGGCGTCGTCGCTGGCGTTCACCTACCGGGCCTGGCAGGTCAGCGACCGCAGGGCCCGCATTCCCGTGCTGGTGTTCGTCATGGTGCCCGACCGCGGGTGGGTGCTGCGCAACGTCGGTAACGGGCCCGCGCTGAACATCACCGTCGCCCGGAAGTCCGCCGCCGCCGGGGACTGGTTGGAGCCGACCCGGGTGCCGCCCCTGGGCCGCGACGCCGAGATCGCGCTCACCTGGTGGCGGCGGCCGACCGAACTGGCCGTGCTCGGCGCCACCTACCAGGACTTCGCGGGCGCCGACACCGCGCGGCCGGGGCGCACGTACACGGCGATCTGCCACGAGAGCCTGAGCAGCGTGCGGCCCGGCCGGCAGCTGCCCGCCTGGTCGGTGGGGAGCAGCGAAGCGAGCTGGCGCCGGGAACGGGCCGGCCGGCGTTCGGGAGACGACGGGGCCCCCCGCCCGTAGCAGATCAGCCGCGCCCACGGCGGTTATCCACAGGGGACCCGGTTTTCCACAGGTCCGGCGGTCGGGCCTTGGCGCCCGGTGCGCCGGCCGGCACGGTGTGCCCGTTGCCGACCACCGCTGGAGAAGCCGATGCCCTCCCGAACCACACTCCCGCCCAAGCCCGCCATGCCGCTGCTCATCACGGGTGACCCAGATCTGCTCGACGACATGCTGCGGCTGGGCGCCGCCGCCGGCACCGAGCTGGACGTCGCTGCCGACCCCATCGCCGCGCGGCCACGGTACGCGCGTGCACCGCTCGTGCTGATCGGAATCGACCAGGCGCGGGCCTGCCTGCGTTCCCGGCTGCCGCGCCGCCGGCGCCTCGTCCTCGTGGGGCGCTCCGACGTGGACAGCGCGCCGTGGGAGGCGGCCGAGCTCATGGGCGTGGAGCACGTGGCCGTCCTACCGGCCGCCGAGCCGTGGCTTGTCGACCGGTTGTCCGAGCCGGAGGCCGGGCAACGTGGCCGCGTCGTCGCCCTGGTCGGTGGACGGGGCGGCGCGGGAGCCAGCGTGCTGTCGGTGGCGCTGGCCCTCACCGCGGTCCGCTCCTCGCTGCGCACGCTCCTCGTGGACGCGGATCCTCTCGGTGGCGGCCTCGACCTGTTGCTCGGCTGGGAGGAGCTGGACGGGCTGCGCTGGCCGGAGCTGAGCCAGGCCGACGGCCGGGTGGACCCGCCGTCGCTGGTCCGGGCGCTGCCCGGTCGCGGTGATCTGGTGCTCCTGTCCTGGGACAGGGGCGAGTTGCTCAACCTCCCGGCGCACGCGATGGCCGCCACCATGGACGCGGGCCGACGCGGGCGGGATCTCGTCGTGGTCGACGTGCCGCGGCAGCTCGACGATGCCGCAGTGCTGGCCCTGCAGGCCGCCGACCGC
>DASQDS010000205.1:0-2828 GCA_035634075.1 Pilimelia sp.
ACCGCCGCGGCCGCCTCGGCGACGGGCATCCCGTACTCGGCGGCGAGCCCGTCCAGCCGGGCCCGCGCGTCCGGCAGCGGGCAGGCCAGCCGGGTCGCGAGCAGCACGGTAGCCGCCTCGACCGAGGACTGGTCGGGCGGCTGGCGGAGGCCCGGCTCCCGGCCGGGCGGACCCTGCTCCGCCGGCACCGGCTGGCCGGCCCGTGCCGGCCCTGGCTGCCGCGGAATCCTCCTGTCCGGCACCCCCTGACCCTGTCACAGACCGCAGGACCGCACCTCCCCAGGGCGGCGGCCGGCTGCTGCCACCACCGGCGCCACCGGCCGTCAGTTCTGCAGCCCGGGGTGGAGAAACATCGGAAAAGACGGGTAGTACCTAATTACGGACCAGCGGCGACGCGCGGCGGGCGCGGCGCCGCGGACCGGCAGCGGGGGACCACGAGGATGCGGAGCACAGCATGACCGACGCCGGCACGCCGCCGGCCGACCCGGACGGGGTGCCGGGGGAGCTGATCAGGCGGCCCTTCGACAGGTCGGGCATCACCGACCTGCGGCACGCGGTGGCGCACTGTGCGGCGGCGGCCGGCCTTGCCGGCCAGGCTTTGGACGACTTTGTGCTCGTGGTGAACGAACTGGCCACCAACGCCGTGCGGCACGGTGGGGGCCAGGGCCGGCTGCGCCTGTGGCGGGCCGACGGCCGGATCTTCTGTGAGATCGCCGACCGCGGTTCAGGGATCGCCGCGGGCAGCGCCAGCGGCCTTGACCGGCCACCTCCCCTGTCGGCCGGCGGCTGGGGCCTGTGGTTGGCCCACCAGCTCAGCGACCACCTCTCGGTCAGCACCAGCCCCGGCGGTACGACCGTCCAGATCAGCGCCGCCACCACCACGGCGGAGTGCGGCGCCGGCCCGTCGACTTCGGAGTAGCATGTCCCTGCTCGCCGGCCGCCCGCGCCGCGGCCACGTGGAGGGGGGACAGTGTCCTTCGCTATTTCGGTGCGCCGCCAGGACGCCTTCACCGCCCTGCTCCTGACCGGCGAGTTGGACATGGCCACTGCCCCCCACCTGGGGGAACACGTCGATGACCTGCTGTCCGGCGGGCATCCGCGCATCGTCGTCGACCTGCATGACCTGACGTTCTGCGACTCCTCCGGGCTCAACGCCTTCGTCCAGGGCGACCGGCGGTGCACCGCCGAGGGCGGCTGGTTGCGGGTGACCCGGCCGCGCGGCCACGTCGCCCGGGTCCTGGAGCTCAGCGGGGTGGCCGAGGTGCTGGCCTACTCGGGCGACGAGGCCTGAGGCGGCCCGATGCGCGTCTTCACCGCACCCACCGAGGTCAGCGCGGCGGTCGGCGTCCCGCTGGGACACAGCGGGTGGCGGGTCGTCGAGCAGGCGCAGGTCGACGCGTTCGCCGAGGCCACCGGGGACCGGCAGTGGATCCACGTCGACCTCGCCCGGGCGGCGGCCGGCCCGTTCGGCCGCCCGATCGCCCACGGGTACCTGGTGCTGGGCCTGCTGCCGGCGCTGACCGCGGAGATCTACCGGGTGGAGGGGGCCCGCCTGGCCGTCAACTACGGCCTGGACAGGGTGCGGTTTCCGGCGCCACTGCCGGCCGGCTCGGCGGTGCGCGCCGGTGCGGTGCTGCACAGCGTCGACGAGGTCCCGGGCGGGCTGCACGTGGTCACCGAGGTCACGGTGGAGCGGCGCGGGGGCGACAAGCCGTGCTGCGTCGCCCGTACGGTGACCCGGCTCTACCTGTAGGCGGCCGGGCGGTCAGGCCCGGGGCCCGCCCGCGACGTAGACGACCTGCCCGGAGACGAACCCGGCGCCCTCGCTGACCAGGAACGCCACGGTGTGGGCCACGTCCTCGGGCCGGCCCACCCGGCGCACCGGAATCTGCTCGGCGGCGCGCCGCTGGAACTCCGCCACGGGCACGCCGACGCGGGCCGCCGTCGCCGCCGTCATGTCCGTGGCGATGAAGCCGGGAGCGACCGCGTTGACCGTCACGCCGAAGGGGCCGAGCTCGATCGCCAGCGTCTTGGTGAAGCCCTGCAGGCCCGCCTTCGCCGCCGCATAGTTCGCCTGCCCCCGGTTGCCGAGCGCCGACGTGCTGGACAGGTTGACGATCCGGCCCCACCGCCCCCGGGTCAGGTGGGCCTGCACCGCGCGGCTGAACAGGAACGCCCCGCGCAGGTGGACGGCCAGCACGGCGTCCCAGTCGTCGTCGGTCATCCTGAACAGCAGGTTGTCGCGGATGATGCCGGCGTTGTTGACCAGCACGGCGGGCGGCCCCAGCTCGTCGGCGATGCGGGCGACCGCGACCTCCACGGGCGCCCGGTCGGCCACGTCCGCGGCCACCGCCAGCGCCCGGCCGCCGGCCGCGACGATCCTCGCCACGGTGTCCGCCCCGGCCTGCTCGGAGATGTCCACGACACCGACCGCCAGGCCGTCGGCGGCGAGGCGGACCGCCGTGGCCGCGCCGATGCCGCGACCGGCGCCCGTGACGATGGCGACCTTCTGCTCCGTCATGTGCCCGGAGCCTAGGCCCCGCCGGCGCCGGTGTCCCGGGACGCGCCCGATCCGCCGGGGCGTGCTGGCGGCCGGAGTGAAGAAGTGAAGATCAGAAGGTCAGCGCGTACGCCCCCGAACCCCGCTCGGACACCACCCGGTCCCGGTCCACCCCGGCCGGGCCGGTGAACGTCAGCCGCTCCGTCCCGCCGGGCCCGGCGGCCCGCGCCACCGTCGCCCAGCCGCGGTCGGTGCGGCTCTGCAGGTAGAGGTCGAAGTTCGCACCGGCCGGGCCGGTCAGGCAGGCGGTCCGGCGGCCGGCCGGAGC
>DASQDS010000206.1:0-12255 GCA_035634075.1 Pilimelia sp.
CGTCTCCGCCGATCCCCGGGCCTGGCGACGGTTGTTCGTCCTCGACCGCGATCCGCTGTTCATGAATGTCGGCACGGTCGGCTCACCACCGCGCTCGGTGCTCTCCACGGTGCACGAGCAGCACCGCCAGGTCGCCGAACAGGCCATCAGCGGCTACCACGTCACCTTCGACGCCCAACGCGCCGCCATCGCCGCCGGCCTCGGCTGCGACACCGACGAGCTGTTTCTCTCCGGCAACACCACGGACGGGATGTGCACGGTCCTGGCCGGCCTGGAGCTGGCCGCCGGCGACGAGATCGTGACCACCAACCACGAACACCCCGCCGCCACCACCCCGATGGCCATCCTGCGCGACCGCCGGGGCGTGGTCATCCGGCCGGTGCCGATGCCCGTCGGCGACCGACAGCGCGCCGAGGACTACGTCGCCCTCTTCGAGCGTGCCATCACCGCCCGTACGAAGGTCCTGCTGTTCTCCGCGCCGATCTTCCGCACCGGCACCATGCTGCCGATCCGCCTGCTCGCCGAGCTCGCCCAGCGGCACGGCCTGATCAGCGTGGTCGACGGCGCGCACATCCCCGGCATGATGGCCTACCGCTACCGGGAGCTCGGCGTCGACTTCCTCGCCGGCTCCGGGGCGAAGTGGCAGTGCGGCCCCGCCCGCACGGGCGTGCTCTACCTGCGGAACAAGGTCCTCCCGCGGTACAACCCCAACCCATTGCCCGCGTTCTGGCCCACCGTCACGTCCACGCAGAATTACCCCGCCGGGGGCCTGCCGGCCCGCACCGCCACCGAGGCGGCCAGCTACGACATCGCGGCCATCCTCCAGGACGTGGGCAACCCCAGCTACCCGCAGATCAACGGCCTGCTCGAGGCATGCCGCATCTGGGACGGCATCGGCCGCGACGCGATCGAGCGGCACTCCGTAGGCCTCGGCACCACCCTCAAGGAGGAGATCGCCGACCGGTGGGGCACCGGCGCCCTCTACTCCCCGCTCACCGACGCCCGCCTGCGCACCGCCATCACGTCGTTCAACCCGTTCGGCACCCCCGCCGACGTCCTCGACCCGGCCCGGGCCTCGGCATTCGTCAACCGGCTCCGCGAGGAATACCACATCACCGTACGCAGCACGGTCGTACCCGTGCCGGGGGCCGCTGCCCCGCACAACCCGATCCGGGTCTCCACCCACCTGTTCCACACCCGCCACGATGTGCGCCGCTTCGTCGACGCCGCCTGGCGCCTGTCCCGCGCGCTCGGCTGAGCGTCCGCGGCGGACCACTCCACCGGGCCGCTGCGGATGCCGGTGTCACCGCGTGGCCTGCGCGAGCAGCCCTTCGACGAACGCCCGGAGGCCGTCGGTGTACGTGTCCCGCGAAGCCAGCGCCGGCCACTGGTCGCCGATGGCGGAAAGGCGGGGCAGGTGGACCGCGTCGAGGTTGTCGAAAAAGGTGTCGAGGTGGTTCGGCTGGCGCTCGTTGGAATGCGCCCGAACGAGGATCTCACCGACCGTGTAGTACCAGACGCTCCGAAAGACGGACACCGCCTGCGGGGCCGTGCATCCGCAGTCGATCGACCCGGCCACGACCGCCTCGACCATCCTCAGGGCTGAACCGCCGAGACGGCCGAGGAATCCGTCCGTCGTGAGAACTTCCGCCGCCCAGGGCCAGGCGACGAGAGCGTCGTGTATGGCGACAGCTGCGGCGATGATGCGCTCTCGCGGCTCGCCGGGCAGGTCGTGCGGCAGGCTCTGGTCCGCGTGTTCGTTGAGCAATTGGATCAGCAGGTCATCCCTGTCCCGGACGTGGTGGTACAGGGTGGTGGCGCCGATGCCGAGGTCGGCGGCGAGCCGGCGGATGGTGAGCTTCTCCCAACCGTCGCGGTCGATGATCTGCCGGGCGGCCACCAAGATCTGCGCCCGGGAGGTCACCGGCGGCCGGCCGGTGCCCCCGCGCGGTGCATGAGGTTCGCGCATCGGCTCATCATGCCGTCCCGCCGTGTGCCGCCCGAACCGGTGCATCAACACCTGCCCGTTGACACGCAGGGGGCCCCTGGCTAGTTTAGGAACATGTTCCGAAACTCCGGACGCTGCGTCGGCGGACCGGCGTGCGGCGGGCTCGTTCACCCAGGTTCGCCGTTACCGACTTGGCCGCGAAGCGGCGACCTAACGGATTCGCGAGCTGGCACCGGACCTGCCGCCGGCGCCGATGGAGCGCCCATGTCCACAGCGCCGCGGATGTCTCCGTCGCGCTCATCGATCGCGTGAGGAAGAGTGCCTTGAAGATCCGACTGGTGGCCGGGGCAAGCGTCGCCGCGCTGAGTGTCAGCGCGGCCATGGTGCCGGCACTGCCCGCGGCCAACCCGCTGGAAATCGCCCTTGCCGGTAACCCGAGCCCGACGACCACGCTTGATCGGGGGAAGCTGAAGTCCACGCTGGACGCCGTCCACCGCGCGGGGATACCGGGCGTATATGCCGAGGTGCGAGCTGGCGGCGAGGTGTGGCGCGACGCTTCCGGGGTCGCCGATCTCGGAACCGGCCGTCCCGTCACGCCCGATATGCGGCAGCGCGTCGGCAGCATCACCAAAACCTTCACCGCCGCCGCCATCATGCAGCTGGCGGAAAGGGGTCGCCTCGAGCTCGACGCGCCGATCGGCCGCTACCTGCCGCAGCTGGTGCCCGGAGAACGCGGCCACAAGATCACGGTTCGGATGCTGCTCAACCACACCAGTGGCATTCCCGAGTACCTGCCCTATGCGTTTCCGTCCCTCCAGTCGTTCCCTTCTGACACCTCGCCCAAGAGCCTCGACGACAACCGGTTCCGGCAGTTCGACAAAGGCGAGCTGATCAAGATGGGGCTCACGGCGCCTGCCACCGGCGAGCCGGGAGGCGCTACCGGGGTGTACTCGAATACCAACTACCTGCTCCTCGGTGAGATCCTGGAGCAGGTAACCAGTACCCCGGCAGAGACCTACATCACCCGCAACATCATCGCGCGCGCCGGGCTCCGAAACACCGAGTTCCCCACCGGAGCCCGCATCAAGGGACCGCACCCCCGGATGTACGAGGCGCTGTACGGCCTGATCGAGCCACCGCGCGACTACAGTGTCTACAACATGTCGTGGGTGTCGACTGGCGCGGCTCTGGTGTCGACCGTCGAGGACGTCAACCGCTTCTACGGAATGCTGTTCAGCGGCACAATCGTCGAGCGGCAGTCGTTGGCGCAGATGCAGCGCACAATCCCGGTGCGCACCCAGGACGGCCACCAGATGATCGACTATGGCCTCGGTCTACAGCGGTTCACGATTGCGGGCTGCGGCTCCTTCTGGGGCCACGACGGCACGGTTTGGGGAGCCCAGACGATGTCCCTGACCAGCGCCGACGGTAAGCGACGGATGTCCGTGGCGATGAACCTGGCGAGATGGAACGAGCTGGACTCGGCCGGGCAGCCGCAGCACCACTCAATCGACGCTGCTCTATCGAACCTCTACCGCCAAGCGATGTGCGGGCGGCTCTAGCGCCGCGTCAGGCCTTCCGGAGCCGGGAGCGCGGTCGGCCGCGCACACGTTGGCTGCGCCGGCGGGTCGGCGGGAGGTCGGCGGGCGGGGCCCGCTGTTCGATCACCTGAAGATCCGGTCGGACCTGGCGGTCAACCGGGACGCTGCTGGCCGGACGCCGTGGGCCTGGTGCGCGCAGACGTGGGCGTTTCCTGCTTGGTAGACGGAGCGCGGGTGCACACGAGGGCCCAGCCGCGGTCGTCGAGGGACCGTTCACCGGCGGCGGCCGGCGGCGTGCGGCTGTCCCGCAGCACCATCCAGCACAAATGGAGCCGGCCGCTCATTCACGATCGTCGCTGCGTCGGATAGGCTTGCCCCGGAGCCGCAAGCCATGCCGGGCAGCATGTGCACCCCGTCGACCGACGTCGCGTACGTCGATCTTCGCGCGCCCTACAACGCTACGACCTTTTCGTTGAGGGCCACGTCGATCATGACTTGTTGGAGAAATGATGGACCTTTCACGGCGAGCCAAGCGGCTCGCGCTGGCTTCGATCACCGCCATGGTGGCCACCCTCGTCGTCGTCGTGGTCGGCCAGCCTGGCCCAGCGTCGGCACACGGATCGGTCACCGATCCCCCCTCGCGCAACTACGGCTGCTGGGAGCGCTGGGGCACCGATCACCTGAACCCGAACATGGCGCAGACCGACCCGATGTGTGCCCAGGCCTGGCAGGCCAACCCGAACACGATGTGGAACTGGAACGGCCTGTTCCGGGAGGGTGTGGGTGGCAACCACCAGGCCGCGATCCCGAACGGCCAGCTGTGCAGCGGTGGCCGCACCCAGGGCGGGCTGTACGGATCGCTCGACGCGGTCGGCGCGTGGGTGGCCAAGCCGATGCCCAACAACTTCACCCTGACCCTCACCGACGCGGCGCGGCACGGGGCCGACTACCTGCTGATCTACATCACCCGGCAGGGCTTCAACTCCGCTACGCAGCCGCTGACCTGGAACGACCTCGAGCTCGTCCAGCGCACGGGCAGCTACCCCACCACCGGGCTCTACCAGGCCCAGGTGAATGCGGGTAACCGCACCGGCCGGCACGTCGTCTACACGATCTGGCAGGCCAGCCACCTCGACCAGCCGTACTACCTGTGCAGCGACGTGATCTTCGGTGGCGGCAACAACCCGCCGCCGGTCAGCCCCCCGCCGGTGAGCCCGCCGCCGGTGAGCCCGCCGCCGGTGAGCCCGCCGCCGGTGAGCCCGCCGCCGGTCAGCCCGCCGCCGGTCGGCAACGGCGCCTGCACCGCGACGTACACCAAGAGCAGTGAGTGGAGCGGCGGCTTCGGCGCCAACGTGCGGATCACTGCGAGCAGCGCCATCAGCGGTTGGACGGTGCGCTGGACCTGGCCCAACGGCCAGAGCATCACCAACTCCTGGAACGCGGCGGTAACCTCGAACGGCTCGTCGGTGACAGCCACGAATGTCGGTTACAACGGCCGACTGGGTGCCAACCAGAGCGCGACGTTCGGCTTCAACGCATCCTGGAACGGCTCGAACACCGCACCGACACTGAGCTGCACGGCCAGCTGACGCGCGCCAGCTGACGCACGACACCGCAGGGGCGGCACCGTCATGGTGCCGCCCCTGTCGTCGCGTCATTGGGACGTCAGCTCGCCCGGCACGCGACGCCTTCCCGTTGGTCCCGTCACACGGGCCCTCGCCGGGCCACCGCCGGGCCGACCGGCCGTACAGATTGATGTGCTTGGGTTAAGGTACGCGGGCCCGCACCGTCTGTAGGTGGAGTCGTCGATGAAGCGTACGTCCGCGACCTGGAACATGGCCGTGCTCGCCGCCGCCGCGGCGGCGGTGGTGGCACTGCCCGGAGCGCCGGCGGCGGCAGCCGTGGAGTTGCCCGACCTGAGGGTGGCATGGGACCCAGGCTCGGGCACGATCGGCCCGCAGGGTGCGGTGCCCGGCATGGTGGTGGACAACCGCGGCGCGGCCCCGGCCACCGGCGTCACCGTGACGATCAGCCTGACCTCGGTCGACGACCGGGTACGGATCGCGGTCGGGGGCCAGAGCCCGGTCTGCGCGCTCGCGGGCCGGACCGTGACGTGCGACGTGGGCACCCTCGGCCCGGATTCGAGCAGGCAGCTCATTCCGATGACGCTGACCCTCGCAGCGGACGCCGAACCGGGCGACAACGGCGAACTGGTGGCGACCGTCGCCGGCGACCAGGCGGACCTGGATCCCGCCAGCAACACCGCCCGGGCACCGGTGCGGATCGTGACCGTGACCGAGGAGCAGCCCCACGCGGTTGCCCTGGTGACCGACCTGAACACGCCCGCGCGCCGGGTAGGTCCGGGCGATCGACGGCCCGTGTACGCCGCGGTGCGCAACGACGGTGGCGCGCCACTGACCGGGTTCCGCGTCTCCGTGTCGCTGCCGATCGGCGGAGGGCTGGTCGAAAGGTACCGCGACTGCGCGTACACCAGTCAGTTCCCGGCCGGTGGCGGGCGGGGCTACCTGTACTTCCCCACCTCCGTCGAGTGCCACCTGTCGCTGACCCTGCAACCCGGCGAGACGCTGCCGCTCTTCGACCCCTCGACGGGGACGACGCTGTTCCACGCGATGTTCGGGCGCAACCTGTCCGGCCCGGACGAGCTGAAGGGCCTGTTCACCGCCGTCCCCGAGGCCGATCCGCACCGGCCGGACAACGGGAACGGGCCGTCGTTCGCCGAGGCCGTGCAGCGGCTGCCGATCGTCCGCGCCGGTTCCACCCCGGACGGCTGGCCGGACCTGCACGGCGACCACGGCATGACGCCGTTCTCGGTGTTCACCCGGCCGAACACGTTCGACATCACACTGACCACGCCCGAGTTCTACCCCGCGGGCCCCGACACCGTCGCTTTTCAGTTCGACCTCGTCAACAACGGGCCCTCGGACAGCGACACCATCGAGTACGTGGTCACCGCGCCGAAAGGAACCGTGCTGACGCAGGCAGCCCCCGACGACTGCCACACCCAGGGCCAGCCGGGTGCGCTGATGCCCGAGTCGGCGGCCCTGGTGTGCAGGACGCCAACGCCCTTCCCGACGGTGCACGCCAGGATGGCCCCGAATCCGCGGCACTTCGTCCTGAGAATGAAGTCCACCCCGGGCGGCGGCGGCACAATCACGGTACGCGGCGCCGGCGTCGGCTCCACCGAGTCGAAGTGGTCGAACAACACCGTTCCCCTCGTCCTCAAGGCCGCCGACATCCCGCCCCACCCCGGCGGCGGGACCGGCGGCGGCGGGCTCCCCATCACCGGCGCCCCGACCGCCCACCTCACCGGCGCCGGCGCCGGCGTTGTCCTGCTCGGCATGGGACTGCTGATCGCCACCCGCCGCCGCACCCGCTCCTAGCCCAGGCATCGACGCCACGGTCGCCCGCGAGATCACCACGGCCCACGACGACCAGCGATCCTCTCGCCGCCGAGGCGCGGCACGGTCAGGACGGCCCCAACGGCCCGCTGCCGAGCGTGGCTGGCGGCTCGATCTTCATGGCCAGGGCCATGCTGGCGACGAACGAGGCGGGGACCAGCAGCCACAACACAACGTTGTCTTCCCGGTTGTTGTTCGCCAGGACCGCGAAGAGGCCGATCGCCGCCAGCAGGAGACCTCGGGACCAGCCGGCATAGAACCGCGGGGAGTGCGCGCGCGGCGCCGGCTGGTCGGTGGCGATCACACCGGGATTCTGCTCGGTCCATTCCGCGGCGACCTCGATCGGGACCCGGGGGATGCGAAGATCACCGAAGCGCGTGCGAAAGGGCAGCTGTTGAGGCACAGGGCTCTGCACGAGTGGCCAGAGGAGCAGGGCGATTGACGTCGTCATGGTGATCGCCCGGCGGCCGGCGGACGGCAGGCCAGCGAGGTCGGCGACCGACGGCGCGGCCAGCCATACGACGAAAACCAGCAGGAACCACGGTTCGAGCCGCACCCACCGGCGGACGCTCCTGGCGGCGCGCGGGTCCAGCGGGAGCCGCTGCGACGGCCGCCGCCACAGTCGCCACTTTGTAACCGGCACGTCCACCCACTCGGGGTCGGCCACACCGTTGGTGACAGCCCGTGCGGGGATGCGTAAACCTGCCACCAGATCCGCTGGAACGACGAGATCGATCCGTCTCATGACGGCCCGCTCCTCCCGTCCCCGGCCGCTAGATGATCTTCACCCTAGCCCGACGGCGACGGCCGGCACACCGCCGCAGGGCGGCGGTCGACACCCAATTGGCCGACAAGTCTCCTACTCGACGGGACCCGGAGACCCGCGCGACGCCGAGACGCGTCGTCCGATGGCCCAGGTCGGGGCTCAGCGTGGTCACCGCCGCAGTCGTCACAGCCGCAGTCATAACCCCTTGTATATACCCGTTAGAAGTATATGCTTCGGAGCCATGACGATGGCTACGCTGAGAGAGACGCCGTTCCTGGTGCTGACGGCACTGGTGGAGACGCCACAACATGGCTACGCGATTCTCGAGGAGGTGCGCCGGATCTCCGATGGCCGGACGGACCTACGCACCGGCACCCTCTATGCCGTGCTCGACCGGTTGCGCGCCGACGGATTGATCGCGGTGGAGCGCGAGGAACTGGTGCAGTCCCGGCTGCGCCGCTACTACCGGTTGACCGCACTCGGCGCGTCCCGCCTCGCGGCGGAGGCGGACCGCCTGCGCCGGCACGTCGACGCCGCGCAAACCCGGCTGCGCCGCACCGGCCTGCTGACCCACGGGGGGTCAGCATGAGTCTGGAGCGCCGCTACCGCCTGCTTCTGGCGTGCTATCCCGGGGAGCACCGCCGGATGTACGAGGAGGAGATGCTCGGTGTGCTGATGGACGACGACGCGACCGGGCGGCGCTGGCCGCTGGCCAGGGATGTGTCGGCGCTGCTCGCCGGCGCACTGCGCGCCCGCCTGCGGTACGGATCGCGGGTCCTGGCCGATCCCCGGTGGCGCGACGCCGCCGCGGCGACCGGACTGCTCGCCGCCCTGGTCCTGCTGGGCTACGCGCTGCGGCCGGTACTGCTTGGTGTTGGCAACGCCGTGACCTTCCAAAGCCGCACCGGCGACTGGGCGTGGTCGGAGACGGAACGTCTAATTGCCTGGCACTCGGCGCCGCGCCTGCTGACCTGACCCGCCGTGCTGATCCTGGCGACGGCCGGGCGCCGCCGCGCGGCCGCCGTTCTCGCCTGGGCTGCCGTCGTGCTCGAGGTGGTCCGACTGGCCACCGAGTACGGCGAGTTCGCTGGGCTCGCCGTCACGCAGACCTGGTTGCTGGCGCTCGCCCTGCTCGGCGCCGCCGGCCTGAGCTTCCCGGGCGGCCGGCCGGGGGCCGCCCTGCTCGGGCGGATTCGTCTGGCCGCCTTCGCCGGCACCGTGCTGCTGTGGTCCAGCGCGTCCGTTGTCGCGGCCGCCTTCCCCGACCGTATCCCCAACTATTCCTACGGGGTCGGTGCCCGCGTGCCGGTGGCGCCACATCCAGGCGGAGGTGCCGACTGACGTGGCGGCCGACGTGCGGCAACGGATCTGTGCGGAGCACCGGCCGAAGGCCTCGCCGTGCCGAATCGCGGGCGCCCCCAACGGGGCGGGAGCGGCTACGTCGGCGACATCAGCCAGCTGCCGGCCAGGCCCGCTGTCAGCAGGAAGCCTGCGACCAGGCCAGGAGTGCGGACCGGGCGACCGGCCAGGAGGCCGGCGAGCAGGCCCTGGAAGGCGGCCGCCCCGGCAGGGTCGGGCCCAGGCGTGCGAGGATTGTCACCGTGAAAATCAACCACCAGGTGGTCGTTTTCGACACGGCCGAGCTGAGCGCGGAAAGTAGCTTCTGGGCCGGCGTCCTCGGTGGCACGGTCGATGTTGACGGCGACTGGCACATGGTGCTCGTGGACGGGGACCCGCGCGTGGGGGTTCAGCTCGCGCCCGATCACACCCCGCCCGAGTGGCCGGGCGGAAATCCCCAGCAGGTCCACCTGGACCTCTGGGTCGATGACATCGACGCGGCCCACGCGGAGGTCATGGCCCTCGGCGCAAGGCTGCTCAAGCCGGCGGCCGACAGCAACTCCGCCGACAACTTCCAGGTCTATGCCGATCCGGCGGGCCATCCCTTCTGCCTGTGCTGGGTCGCAACGGCACAAGAGCCAGTGCGGTGACCAAAACGATCACCGGGTTGTCACCCGGGCGGGACTGAGGACGACCCCATCGGCGGTGTCGTTCACGCCGTACCCATGCACGTTCCCGACGCTGTGCGGCCCCTACATTCGGCTGCCGGTTGTTTGCGTTGCGCCACCGCAGATACGCGTGCGACTCCTGCCCTCGCCCTATCCACCAGCCGAACTATGATTCGGCCTCGGGCTTTCCAAATCGTTGGAGAAACGCATGAGTGATGTGGGCACCGGCACCGGCAAGGTGGTCGTGAACAGGGCGATGTCGCTGGACGGCTTCATCGCTGGTCCTGGCAACGCGATGGACTGGATCTTCGAGTACCTGACTGCGGACACGTTCCCGGAGGTTATGGCGGCCACGGGCGCCATGCTCGTCGGGCGGGGCACGTACGAGGTCGCCAGGCGAATGGCCGACCAGGAAAACGCCTACGACGGGGGAGGACAGTTCGTTCTCACCCACGAGCCTCCGGACGAGCCGGACCCTACCGTCACGTTCCTCACCTGTGGACTTGAGGAGGCCGTTGCCACGGCACGCAGCGCCGCGGGCGGCAAGAATCTGGAGATCCTCGGTGCCGACGTGGCCGCCCAGTGCCTGCAGCGCGGGCTCGTCGACGAGATCCTGGTGTATGTCCTACCGGTGCTGCTCGGCGACGGTGTCCGCTTCTCGCCCCCAGCAAGCCTCGCCAGGATCGACCTGGAACCTTTCAGCAACACCCAGTCGGGCGCCGTCACGATGCTCCGCTTCCGCGTGCGAAAGTAGGCGCGCTAACAGCTAGTGCGCTGTCCCCTACACGTTCGCCGGGTGTGATCAAATGGTCGGGGTCCTGTTGGCCGACAGGTGCGGAACTGGCGAGCCGCCGCTGGTGAGCTGCGATCAGCGGGTGGGACGCAGCAGCACGGCGTACAGGTCACGAGGGCCGGGCTCGTGGACGTTGCCGTCGGCGTCTCGCCCGAGCGGAGCGGATTCACCGACACCCGGGAAGTACCAGCCCTCCTCCACATCGGCCAATGGCGAACAGTCGTCTCCACCGTCCGCGTCCCTAGCGACGACCACGACCGCGTCGTCGGGCAGGTCGGCGAGCATGTCCCGCAGGCCGGCAACGGTGATCGTCCCGAGGGTGAAGATCGGGTCGACTCGGGCGTTCTGATCCCGTACGTACGTGTTCTCCTCGGGGCTCACTGCCGTTCTCCGTTCGCGTTGACGCCGCCATGATCCTGGCGACCACGAGTGGATCACGGGCGATCAATCATGTCATTTTGTACCCCGGGCCGTGCGGACGGTTCTGCTCAGCGCGCGGCGAGGGCAGGAACGACGGCCGGCCAGCCCGGGCGAGTGTCCGGCCGGGCTATGGCATGGTCTCCAGCCAACCGGCGAGAAGCGGCAGCACCTCGCGGAGATCGCTGCCGGCTGCTGACGCGTGGGCGGCTGCGCGAGTCGCCGGCGTCGCGTTGAAAGCCACGGCCATCCCCACCTCGGCGAACAGGGGCAGGTCCGAGCGGCTGTCGCCGACGGCGGCACAACGCCGCAGCTCCACCCCCAGCTCGGCGGCCGTGCTCACCGCGAAGTCCCGCTTGTCCAGCTCGTCGAAATACGCTGCGACCTCACCGCTGTATCGGCCGCCGATCACCTGAAGGCGCGGGCCGCAGGAGCGCTCGAACCGGAAGCGGTCACACAGGTACGCGCCCACGACGTCCCACGCGAGCGTGGCGAGGATCGGCGCCAGCCGGTGCTGCCGGCACCAGGCGACGGTCTCGCCGATGCCCTCTACCAGCGGCAGCGTCTCCAGGAACCCACGCACCTGCGCGGGACTCCGCGACGCCCAACCGCGGGCGTCGAGCACGCAGACCTGCTCGTTGCTCAGGATGCCCGCGGCGTAGCCGGCCTCGGCCTTCCGTACAACCTCGGCGTGGCCCAGCAACTCCGCCAGGTGCTGTCCGCTGCTGGTGTGCGGAACCAACGTCCCGTCGACGTCGAAGAACACCACTCCACGCGTCATGGCCGCAGGCTATCGGCAACCACACGCCACCCGGACGGTTGGCGCCGCCGCGGAAACGGCGTGCCGGCGGAGAGGGCGCGTCGGGCCTGTCAGGATCGTCCCGGTTCACAGCGGGCGCAAGGCGGCTACCGTGTCAGCCCCGCGTGGCGACCCGCTCGAGTCGCTCAAGCAGCTGACGCGCTCCCGCGGCAGCTTGGAAGTCCTCAAGATGCCGCTTCCGATCGGCGTCCGACGCGTAGAACGAGCGCAGAGTCACGCGGGTCCGCGGCACCCCGGCAGCCAATATGCGTTCGACGATGGCGTCGATGGCGTCGCTCTTGGCCATGGCGTAGTCGCCGTTGGCCTCCGCCGCGCCCGGGCGCAGTGCATGACATCATGGCCGCCGAGGAGCTGCCCGAGTGTCTTCGGACGGGTGCGCGCCGTTGTCGGCCGTCGGTGACGCTGGGCCGGCAGCCCGTCAGTCGCGGGGATCCGCGGGACCAGCACCGTGCCTTCGACTGATTGGCGAGCCCCTGATGACCAACTCCCGGCGTGAGATCTCCACCGGATGGACCCTGACGCCCGGCGCTGGATCGACCCCGCAG
>DASQDS010000207.1:0-5596 GCA_035634075.1 Pilimelia sp.
GTCGTCGTCGGCGCCGTGCGGGCCGACCAGGACGGCGTGGGCCGGCACGCCGGCCGCGCCCAGCGCGGCCACGACAGCCGGCAGCAATGCGCGCCGCTTCTCCCGCGCGGGGCGGCCGACGTGCAGCAGGAGCACCTCGTCCGGCCCGGCACCGACGCGGGCGCGCAGGTCCGTCGCCGCCGGCGCGCGCAGCCGTTCCAGGTCGAGCCCGTTGGGCACCACGCGGCAGCGCGGTCCCGGGACGGAATCCCTGGCGTACCCGTGCCGCAGGGCGCCGGGCGACACGGCCAGGACATCCGTCGCGAAGCACACGATCAGCCCGCGCATGAGCCACCGCTGCAGGCGCCGGCGAGGACTGTCCGGGCGCCCGTCGCCGTCGCTGCGGAAGTGGGCGATCCGGGCCGGTACGCCAGCCAGCGCGGCCAGCGCCACGATGGCGCCGGAGAATGTCGCCACGTCGGAGTGCACCACCGTGGCGCGTAGCCGCCGCAGGAGCCGGACGAACCGGACCGGGAAATCGAACCCCAGCGGCATCGGATGCACGTGGGCGCCCAGCAGCCGGGCCCGTGGCGCCAACGTGCCCACCCGCCCCGACAGGGCGACGATGTGCAGCTCGACCCCGGCAGAGAGCAGCTGCGGCATCAGCTCCAACGTGCGCAGCTCGCAGCCACCGACGTCGAGGGAGCCCAGGACCCGCACGACCCGGGGACGGTGTGCGGGTACCTGCGGCGGCCCGGGCAACACGCGGTCAGCCAGGCGCCGGGCCAGGGGCGGGCGGTCCGTGTCGCGCACCGCGGTGGCCGGCGCCTCCGCCGTGGCCCGGACCGCCCGGTAGTAGGCCGCCCGCCGAGGCATCAGCGCGGAGCTGGCGTACGTTCGCGCGCGTCGGAGGTTGCGGTCCGCCGCGGCGGCCATCCGGTGCGGATCCGTCAGCAGAGCCCGGACGGCGGTAGCCAGCGCGACGGGGTCGTCCGGCGGCACCAGGTGCTCGGGGGGGAGCAGCTCCGGAATACCGCCGGCGGTGGAGCCGACCGCCGGCAACCCGCGCGCCATCGCCTCGACGAGCGCCCGCGGCAGGCCCTCCGTACGCGACGGCATGAGAAAGAGGTGCGCCTCGTCAAGGCGGCGCCGCACCGGCGCGCCGGCGGGGAGGGCGCCGGTGAAGGTCACCCTGTCCGCCACCGCCAACCGGTCGGCCAGCTGCGCGAGCCGCGACCGCAGCCGCCCGTCGCCGACGTGGACGAGCCGGACGTCCAGCCCTTCGGCGACCAGTGCCGCCAGTGCCCGGATGCTCGTGTCGACGCCCTTGTATGGCTGCTCCAGCGAGCCCACCGAGATCAGGTGGAACGGACCACCCCGCCCCGGCAGCGGCGGCGGCTCGGCCACGAACGCCGCCGGTGGCAGGTGGACGCCGGCGAAGTGCGCGGTGACGGCGTCCGGAGCGGCCGGATACCGCGCCTGCAGGTGGCCGGCGGTGACGTAGGCCACCGCGGCGGCCCGCCGGCACTGGTCCTGCAGGAGGGCGGGGAACCACCGGCGCAGCACCGGGCGCAGGGGGTGGGACACCGCGCCGGGGGCGAAGACGTCGTACGGGTCCCCGACCACCTCGAGCGCGTACGGCCGGCGCTCGCGGGCCAACATTCCGGCGAGCAGGCCGCCGATGGGGGAGGGCACCCGCAGGATCACGGCGTCCGTGTCCCCGACGGCGGCCCGCGCGGCCTGGCGCACCGCCGCCCGCCGGACGAGGTACTGGACCGGGCCCACGTAGTACGGGAGCCGCCACACCTGCACCCCCGCGCCGTCCACGCGCTCGGCCGCCGGCGGCGGCCGGTCCACCTCGCACACCCGGGCGACCAGCCGGATCTCGTCGAACGCCGACAGGTAGCGCGTCCAGTACCCGTACGGCGAGCCGCCGTTCGTCCAGACCGCGCCGTCCGGCGTCGCCAGCAGGCGCGCCTCGGCCGTGACCACCACCCTCATGACCGCACCCCCGTTCCGGTCCCGGCGCACCGCTCGACCGCGTCCGCCACCCGCTCGGCGGCGTGGTCCCGGTCGAACAGCACGACCGTGCGCCGCCGGGCGCGCCGACCGCGGTCTGCCAGTACGCCAACCTCGAATTCCCGGTACGCCATCCCCAGGGCGGCGGCCAGCGGGGCCGCGTCGCCGCGCGGCACCAGCCAGCCCGCCGCCGGGTCCACCGTCTCGGGCAGCCCGCCGGCGTCGCTGACGATGCTCGGTAGGCCCATCGCCCCGGCCTCCAGCGCGGCGCCATGGTTCTCCGACAGCGAGGGGCTGACGCTCACGTCCGCCGCCCGGTAGTACTCCCGCACGTCGGCAACGCTGGAGAGCCACGTCACGCTGGGCTCACCGCCGACGCCGTACCGGGCGAGCAACTCCTGCCGGTACGCCTCCCCGGCGGCGTCGAACCCGGCCCCTACCACCAGCAGGTGTGATTTCGGCGCCGCCGCGTGGAACGCCCGCCAGGCCGCCAGCAACACGTCGTGGCCCTTGATGCCCCGCCCGGCATAGACCGCCCGCTTGGGCGCGTAGACGTACGCGACCATCACGGCGAGCAGGATGTCGTCGGCGATGCCCAGGGCGGCCCGAGCCCGGGCCCGTTCGGCTGCCGAGGGGGGCGTGAAGCGGCCGGTGTCCACGCCGTAAGGGATCACCGGCGTTCGCGCGGCGGGCACGCCCAGCGCCCGGTACCGCGCCGCGGTGTGTTCGCTGCCGGCGATCGTCAGGTGGTCCAGCCGGACCAGGAGCCGCTCGACCGACCGGATCACGGGGGAATCCAGGTAGAGCGGCCCGGCCACCATGTGGACCCGGCGGGCCCGCAGCCCCAGCCCGCAGAGCCGGCCGGCCAGCGCCGACGCGTAGAGGTGGTAGTGGACGACGTCTGGCCGGAGCCCGCGCAGTTGCCGCCGCAACCCCACCAGGCCGCGCACCGCCGCGGGCGCCGGCCGGAAGCGGAAGTCGAAGGCCGAGTCCAGGACGGGTACCCCGCGTTCGGCGAGGGCCGTGCGCAGCCGGCCCGGCCCGGCGGGCAGCAGCGCCACCACCTCGTGCCCGCGGGCCCGTAGCCGGTCCACGTGCGGCACGGTCCAGGCTCCGCCCTCGCTGGTCTTGAGCACCAGCGCCACGCGCAGGCGCCGGCCCGCGGACGGCTGACCGCTCATCGGGCGGGCACCCCCTTGACGACCGACCCGGCCGGCACGTCGCGCACCACACAGGCGCCGGCGCCGACCGTCGCGCCCGCGCCGACGCGCAGCCCCGGCAGCACGGCCGCGGTGGTCCCGATCAGCACCTCCGCCGCCAGGCGGCAGTCGCCGGAGACGGCCGCCAGGGGGTGCACGGCCACGTAGTCGTCGAGCACGGTGTCGTGCCCCACCGTGGCGTTCTGGTTGACGTGCACGTGCCGGCCGAGCACCACGTTCGTGGTGATCCGGGCACCGGCGAAGACGACGGCGCCCTCGCCGAGCGTGCTGTCCGGGCCGACGGTCGCGTGCGGGTGGACCAGCGTCACGGCCGGCGAGCCGTACGCGGCGGCGCGCCGGTCCAGCGCGGCCCGCACGCGCGGGTGGCCGACGCCGAGGACGTGCCGGGTGCCGGGTGGCGCGTCCGCCAGCCAGTCCAGCGTGCCGAGGTACGCCACGCCCAGCCTGTCCAGGCGGGCGAGGTTCTCCGGTGCCGGCCGGTCGTCGAGGACGCCGAGCACCCGGAAGAGGGGCGACGGCGCGGCGGCGTTGACGGCGCGCACGATGTCCAGCACCTCCCGCCCGTGGCCGCCACAGCCCACGACGACCAGGCCCTCCCCGGTCACCGTGGGCTCCGCGCGGGCTGGCCGGCGGCGGTGCCGAGAAACTCCGGCGCGGTGGCGTGGCCGGCCGCGGTGACGCCGTCGCGGCGCAGGACGGCCCGTACCGTCGCCGCCGCGATCCGCGCGTCCAGGCCCAGGCTGCGGTGGTCGACGTACCAGACGTCCAGGGCGAACCGCCGCTCCCAGCGGAGCGCGTTGCGGCCCCGCACCTGGGCCAGGCCGGTGACACCCGGCCGCACCTCGTGCCGGCGCGCCTGGTCGGCGGTGTACCGGTCCAGGTAGGACATCAGCAGCGGGCGTGGCCCCACCAGGCTCATGTCGCCGCGCAGCACGTTCCACAGCGTCGGCAGCTCGTCCAGGCTCGCCGCCCGCAGGGCCCGGCCCACCCGGGTCAGCCGGTCCGCGTCGCTCAGCCGACCCGACGCCGGGTCCGGCGGATGCATGGTGCGGAACTTGACGAGCTCGAACGGCGCGCCGCCGCGGCCGGGCCGGCGCTGCCGCAGCAGCACCGGCCGGCCCAGGTCGGCCCGGACGACGGCCGCGACCAGGAGGAGCGCCGGTGCGGACAGCAGCAGGCCCAGCGCGGCGCCCACCACGTCCAGCAGGCGTTTCAGCGCGTCATAGCGGGCCGGTCCCCGCATCGGCAGTCACCCCCGGGCGTCCAGGAACAGCCGGATCGCGTCGAACACCCGCCCGGTCTGCCCCGGGCCCAAGCCCGAGCCGCTGGGCAGCGTGAGCCCGGTGGCGAACAGCCGCTCGGCCGCCCCGGTGAGCGCTTTGTCCGCGCCGGCGAACACGGGTTGCAGGTGCATGGGCTTCCACACCGGTCGGGTTTCGATGTCGTGCCCGGCCAGGTGTGCCGCGAGGTCGGCGGCGCGCCAGCCGGCCCGGGACGGGTCCACCACCACGGTCGTCAACCAGCAGTTGGCGCCGTCGCCCGGGTCGTCACCCAGGAGGGTGACGCCGTCGTGGCCGGCGAAGGTCTTGGCGTACCGCTCGCGCAGCTGGCGGCGCCGCGCCACCATCGTGTCCAGCCGGCGCAGCTGCGCCCGGCCCAGCGCGGCCAGCACGTTGCTCAGCCGGTAGTTGTACCCGATGTCGGCGTGTTCGTAGTGCGCGACGGGCGCGCGGGCCTGGCTGGCCAGGTAGCGGGAGCGCTCGGCCAGGGCTTGGTCGTCGGACAGCAGCATGCCCCCGCCCGACGTGGTCATGATCTTGTTGCCGTTGAACGACAGGGCCGCGGCCCGGCCGAACGAGCCGGCCGGGCGCCCGCGGTAGGTGGCGCCGAGGGCCTCCGCGGCGTCCTCGACGACGGGCACGCCGTAGGCGGCACAGAGCGGGAGGATCGCGTCGTAGTCCGCGCACGCGCCGAAGAGGTCCACCGGTAGCACGGCGCCCACCCGCCGGCCCGTGGCGCCGAGCCGGGCCAGCAGCGTGGCCAGCAGGTCGACGTCCACGTTGCCGGTGGCCGGGTCGCAGTCCACGAACACCGGCGCCGCGCCGGTGTAGACCACGGCGTTCGCCGTCGCCGCGAATGTCAGCGTCGGCACGACCACCACCTGGTCGGGGCCCACGCCGAGGGCCACCAGGGCCAGGTGCAGGGCGGCGGTGCCGGACGAGACCGCCACCGCGTGCCGGACGCCCGCCCGGTCCGCGACTTCCCGCTCGAATGCGGTCAGGTGCGGCCCGGCCGGCGCGACCCAGCCCGACCGCAGGGCGTCGAGGACGTACGCCTCCTCCAGGTCGCCGACGTCCGGCGCGGAGAGGAACACGCGC
>DASQDS010000208.1:0-7338 GCA_035634075.1 Pilimelia sp.
GCATGACGTGGCACCAATCCCTTGATCACTCAGGCCCGGTCACGGTGGTCAGGCGGTTTGTTAGGTAGTCGTGTTCCGGTTGGGTTAGGGGGAGCGCTAGGGCTTCTTGGTAGGCTGCGGCCGCTTCTGCCGGGCGGTTCAGGCGGCGGAGGAGGTCGGCGCGGGTGGCCGGCAGCAGGTGGTAGCCGGCGAGCGCGCCGCTGGCGGCGATGCGGTCGACCAGCGCCAGCCCCGCCGCGGGGCCGTCCGCCATGGCCACCGCCACGGCCCGGTTCAGCTCGACCACCGGGGTGGGGGTGAGGCGGGCCAGTTCTCCGTACAGGCCCGCGATCTGCACCCAGTCGGTGGCGGCCGCGTCGGGCGCGGTGGCGTGGCAGGCGACGATCGCCGCCTGCACCTGGTACGGGCCCGCCCGGCGCAGGCGCAGGGCGCGGTCCAGGATGGACAGCCCCTCGCCGATCCGCTGGCGGTCCCACCGGCTGCGATCCTGCTCCTCCAGCGGCACCAGCGCGCCGGCGTCGTCCACCCGGCCGGCGCGCCGGGCGTCGTGCAACAGCATGAGCGCGAGCAGGCCGTGGGCCTCCGGCTCGTCGGCGAGCAGGGCGGCGAGCACCCGGGTGAGCCGGATCGCCTCGGTCGTGAGCTGTCGGCGGACGAGGTCGGCGCCCGCGCTCGCCGCGTAGCCCTCGTTGAAGAGCAGGTAGAGGACCGCGAGCACGGCCGACGTGCGTTCCGGGAGCAGGTGGTCGGGCGGCACCCGGAACGGGATCGCGGCGCGCCGGATCTTGTTCTTCGCCCGCACCAGGCGCTGCGCCATCGTCTTCTCCGAGACGAGGAAGGCCCGGGCGATCTCCGGCGTGGTGAGGCCTGCGAGCGTGCGCAGGGTGAGGGCCACCCGGGCCTCCAGCGGGAGTGCCGGGTGGCAGCAGGTGAAGATCAATTCAAGACGGTCGTCGGGTACGCCGGCGTCGTCGAAGGCGCCGTCCTCGGGTCCCGGGATCGCCGCACCCGTGGTCATCCGGGCCACCTCTCGCAGCTTGGCCGCCTCCACCGAGGCCCGGCGCAGCCGGTCCAGGGCGCGGTTGCGGGCGGTGGTGGTCAGCCAGGCGCCGGGCCTGCGCGGGATCCCGTCGCGCGGCCAGACCGCCAGCGCGTGGGCGAACGCCTCCTGGGCGCACTCCTCGGCCAACGACCAGTCGCCGGTGAGCCGGATCAGTGTCGCCACGACCCGGCCCCACTCGTCGGCGTACGCGGCGGTGACCACCCCGGTCACTCCGTCCAGAACGGCCGCACCTCCACCATGCCGAAGCGCGCCATCGGGTGCTTCGCGGCCACCTCGATCGCCTCGTCCAGGTCGGCGCAGTCGATCACGTCGAACCCGCCCATCTGCTCCTTCGTCTCCGCGAACGGTCCGTCGGTGAGCACCACCTCGCCGTCGCGGACCCGCACGGTGGTGGCGTCGCTCGCCGGGCAGACCCGGCTGCCGAAGAGCCGGACGTCGCGGCGCCCCAACTCCTCGACCCACGGTTGCGGGTCCAGCTCCGCGTCGGTCGCCTCTACCGGCCCGTCGGTGCAGATCAACAGCAGGTACTTCATGGCGGTCCTCCTCGATCGGGTGCATGCCGGTCCACTGCCACGACGACGAACGGGCCCGGCCCCGATCTACCGGCTGGACGGGCCAATTGTGACGCAGCACCGGCCCGGCCCGGGATCGAGCCGGGCGCACAGGTCGCCCGGGTCGAGGGCGTCCAGCAGGCCGTCGATGAGGTCGAGGTTCATGCCGCAGACCAGCGCGGTGTAGTTGGCCGCGAGGCGGTGGAAGGGGCAGTTGGCCAGGATGAGGCCGCCCTCGCCCGTCCGGGGCTCGAACCCGTGGCTGGCCAGCACCCCGGTGAGTGCCGCGACCGGGTCGGGCTCGCCGCCCCCGCCCGCCTGGTCGCCGAGCGCGCGGCCGGTCGCCCGCGCGGCGGCGCGCAGCGCGTCGGCCACGGGGATGGCCTGCCGGGTGGATGCGGTGATCGCCTCGGCCATGACGTGGCCGGCGAGGTCGTACCGGCGGTCGGGGAGGCTCACCGTGATGTCCCGCGAGGAGCGGCGGTAGCGCTTGGCCGGCCGGCCGGCGCCCGGCCCGCCGCGGCCCGGCGGCCGGCTGTAGTCGGCTTCGAGCAGGCCGTCGGCGACGAGCTTGTCGAGGTGGAACTTCGCCACGTGGTGGGCCACCCCGGTGCCCATCGCCGCCTCGTCCCGCCCCACCGGCTCGCCCCGGGCGACGACGTACCGGTAGAGCTCCCGCCGGACCGGCTCGTCCAGCGCCGCGACGCTGGCGATGTCGGCGTCCTGCGCGTCGACGCTCTCGGTCATGGCCGCGCCCTCCGTTCGTTGATAACGGTTCGACTCTAACGGAAAGACTCGTTGACGAAAGCGGTGAGGCCCTTCTAACGTCTAGAGATGTACCCGCTAGAAGGAGCGACAATGATTGGCATCGCCGACCACCCCCGCCTGGCCCGGGACGCGGCTGACGTCGACGTGGGCGCCGCTGCCGCTGCCGTGCGCGCCCTGCTCGCGGCGCTCGGCCACGACCCGGCCGCCGAGCACCTGCGCGACACCCCCCGGCGGGTGGCGGAGGCGTACGCCGAGCTGCTCACGCCCGAGCCGTTCACGCTGACCACCTTCGGCAACGACGGCGGGTACGACGAGTTGGTCCTGGCGCGGGACGTGCCGTTCCGCTCCCTCTGCGAACACCACCTACTGCCGTTCCACGGCGTGGCGCACGTCGGCTACCTGCCCGCCGGCCGGATCGTCGGCCTCTCGAAGCTCGCCCGCGCCGTCGAGCACTACGCCCGCGGGCTCCAGGTGCAGGAGCGGCTCACCAAGCAGATCGCCGACTGCCTCCAGACCAACGTGCAGGCCAAGGGCGTCGCCGTCGTGCTGGAGGCCGAACACATGTGCATGTCGCTGCGCGGGGTCCGCGCCACCGGCTCGCGCACCGTCACGTCCGCGCTCCTCGGGTCGCTCCGGACCGACCCGGCCACCCGCCAGGAATTCTTCGCCCTCACCGGCATCCACCGCTGAGCCCGGCCACCACCCGGGCTCCCCCCAGCAGAGAGGGATCCCCCATGACCACTGAACAGACCTTCGTGATCGTTGGTGCCAGCCTGGCCGGCGCGGCCGCCGCCGAAGCGTTGCGATCGCGTGGGTTCGACGGGCGGGTGGTGCTTGTCGGCGAGGAACCGGCGCGGCCGTACGAGCGACCGCCGCTGTCCAAGGGGTACCTGGCCGGCCAGTCGGGGCTGGACAAGGTCTACGTCCACGAGGCGGGCTTCTACGCCGACAGGTCGATCGAGCTGCGCACCGGGACCACCGTCGTCGGGCTGGACCCGGAGCGGAGCGTCGTCACCCTGGCCGGCGGCGAGACCATCCCGTACGACCGGCTGCTGCTGGCCACCGGGGCGGCGCCGCGGCGGCTGGCCGTGCCCGGCGCGAACCTGCCCGGGGTCCACTACCTGCGGACCCTGGCCGACGCCGACAACCTCGCCGCCGCCGCCGACGAGGCCAGCTCCGTCGCGGTGATCGGCGCGGGCTGGGTCGGTTCCGAGGTCGCCGCGACGCTCCGGCAGCGCGGACTGCCCGTCGCCCTGGTCGAACCCGCCGCCACGCCGCTGGAGCGGGTGCTCGGCCGGGAGGTCGGCGGCATCTACCGGGACCTGCACGCCGATCACGGAGTCGCCCTGCACCTGGGCCAGGGCGCCGCGTCGCTGCACGGCGGCGACCGGGTCGAGGAGGTGCGCACCACGGGCGGCGCCCGCATCGCGGCCGACCTGGTCGTGGTGGGCGTCGGCGCCGTCCCGCGCACGGAGCTCGCCGCCGGCGCGGGCCTGCTGCTGGGCAACGGCGTCCTCGTCGACGAGTACCTGCAGAGCAGCCACCCCGGCATCTTCGCCGCCGGCGACGTGGCCAGCGCGTGGCATCCCTGGTACCGCACCCACGTCCGGGTGGAGCACTGGGCGAACGCCTGCCACCAGGGCGCCGCGGCCGCCGCCAGCATGATGGGCGTACGCGAGCCGTACGAGCGGGTGCCGTACTTCTTCTCCGACCAGTACGACCTCGGCATGGAATACACCGGCTACTGCCCCACCTGGGACCAGGTGGTGCTGCGGGGCGACCCGGCCGGCCGCGAGTTCATCGCCTTCTGGCTCGCCGGCGGGCAGGTCGTGGCCGGCATGAACGCGAACGTGTGGGACGTCGGCGAGACCCTGCGCGAGCTGGTCACCAACCGGCCGCGCGTCGAACCGGCCCGGCTGGCCGACGTCGACGTACCGCTGGAGGGCCTGGCCGCGGAGGTGACCCGCGCCTGAGCCGGGTCAGCGGTCCGGATGCGCGGGCGAGACCAGGCCGGTCTCGTACGCGACGATCACGAGTTGCGCCCGGTCGCGGGCACCCACCTTGGCGAGCAGGCGGCTCACGTGGGTCTTGACCGTCGCCAGGCTCAGCGTCAGGCGGTCGGCGATCTCCGCGTTGGACAGTCCGCGGGCGACCAGCGTGAGCACCTCGCGCTCCCGGTCCGTGACGCCGGTCAGCCCGCCGGGCACCGGCCGGGTCGCCGCCGGGCGGCGGGCGAACTCCGCGATCAGCCGCCGGGTGACGGTCGGCGCGAGCAGGCCGTCGCCGGCGGCGACCACGCCGATCGCGGCGAGCAGGTCGGCCGGCGGTGCGTCCTTGAGCAGGAAGCCGCTGGCGCCGGCGCGCAGCGCCCCGTACACGTACTCGTCCAGGTCGAAGGTCGTCAGGATCAGCACCCGGGTCGGGGCCGTCAGCGGGTCGCCGCAGATCCGCCGGGTGGCCTCGATGCCGTCCAGCTCCGGCATCCGCACGTCCATCAGCACCACGTCCGGCCGGTGCCGGCGGGTGAGCGCCACGGCCTCCGCCCCGGTGCCGGCCTCGGCCACGGTGGTGAGGCCCGGCGCCAGGTCGACCAGCACCCGGAAGCTGCCGCGCAGCAGTGCCTGGTCGTCCGCGATCAGGACGCGGATCATGCCGGCGACGCGTACGGCAGCCGGGCGGTCACCCGGAAGCCGCCCCCCGGGGACGGGCCGGCGGCGAAGTCCCCGCCGTACATGCCGACCCGCTCGCGGATGCCGATGAGGCCGTGGCCGTCGGCTGCCGGGGGGCCGGCCCGCCGGCCGTCGTCGACCACCTCGATGCGCACCTCGCCCGGCTCGACGGCGACGGTGGCGCGGCAGCGGGCGGGCGCCGCGTGCTTGACCACATTGGTCAGCGACTCCTGCACGATCCGGAACACCGACAGCCCGACGCCCTCGGGCACGTCGCCCGCGCCGGCCACCGTCAGGTCCACGTCCACGCCGCCGGTCGCGGCCTGCGCGGCGAGCGCGGCCAGGTCACCCAGCCCGGGCGCGGGCGCGTACGCGGTCTCGGCGCGCAGGATCCCCAGCGCCCGGCGGATCTCCACCAGCGCGCTGCGGCTCGTCGCCTCGATCACCCGCAGCGCGGCCCGGGCCTCGCCCGGATCCGCCTCCGCGACGTGGTTGCCGACCGCCGCCTTGACGGTGATCAGGCTGAGGGTGTGCGCCACGACATCGTGCATCTCGCGGGCGATGCGCAGGCGCTCGTCGGTCACCGCCCGGTGGGTGAGCTGCTCCGCCACCTGGGCCGCGTACGCCCGCCGCTCCCGGGCCACCCGCCCGAGGAGCCACGACACCACCAGCACCGACCCGGCGAAGCCGATGTCCGCGGCGGCGGTGGCGGCACCGAGGCCCGTGGCGACGATGCCGCCGAGCACCGCGGCCGCCCAGGCCAGACAGGCGGCCAGCGCCGAGATCGACGGGCGGCCGGGCAGCGCGACACCGACGGTGTAGAGCGCGCAGGCCACCGCGGTGAACGGGGCCATCCCGGCGAAGTCCGGGATCATGCCGGACAGGAGCGCCACGGCGGAGGTCCCGAGCACGACGCCGAGCACCGCGAGCGGCCGGCGGCGCCGGACGGCCACCGGGCCGCCGATGAGGACGCCGACGACCACGGACAGCCACAGCGGCTCCCGTACACCGGCGCCCAGCGGGTCCTCGCTGGCCGCGTACCCGCACGTCAGCACCAGCGCCCCGGCGAGCACCGCGTCCACGGCGAGCAACTGCCCGTCGCGGAGCCGGCGGGCCAGCAGCCGGCGGGGCGCCATCGTCGTCACGGACTCGACGGTATCCGCTGCCTGGCGCGTCCGCGTCGACCGCGCGCACGTCATCCTGGAGGCTGACATGGCGGGCCGGGGCGCCGGCGGATACGGCGCGGGAACGATCGGCAAGTGCCCGCCCGGGCCCGATGTGCGCCGGCCAGGTTGCGGGCACCGTGATCAGGCATGACAGTCGAAGACACAGGCACAGCGGCGGGGGGCGCCGGCCCCGCCGCAGCGGTGCAGCTACGTGGAGTACGCGTCAGCTACGGCACAGGGCGGCGGCGGGTCACCGCCCTCGACGGCGTGACGGTCGGGTTCCAGCCCGGCACGTTCACGGCGGTGATGGGCCCGTCCGGCTCCGGCAAGTCCACCCTGCTGCACGTCGCGGCCGCGCTGGAGCGGCCGGCCGAAGGCACCGTCACCGTCGGGGGCACCCTGCTGGGCGCCCTCAGCGAGGACGCGCTGACCCGGCTGCGCCGCGATCGGATCGGGTTCGTGTTCCAGGAATTCAACCTGGTCTCCACGCTCACCGCCGAGCAGAACGTGAGCCTGCCGCTGCGCCTGGCCGGCCGCCGGCCGCCGGCCGCCGAGGTCGCCGACGCGCTGGCGGCCGTCGGCCTGGCCGACCGGCGGGGTCACCGGCCCGGCGAGCTGTCCGGCGGCGAGCAGCAGCGGGTGGCCATCGCCCGGGCCCTGGTCAGCAGGCCGGCGGTGGTCTTCGCGGACGAGCCCACCGGCGCCCTGGACAGCACCACCTCGCGGCAGGTCCTCGACCTGCTGCGCGGCCTCGTGGACGAGCACGGGCAGACCGTGGTCATGGTCACCCACGACCCGGTGGCGGCGGCGGTCGCCGACCGCGTGCTGTTCCTCGCGGACGGGCGGCTGGTCGACGAGGCGACCGGCGCCGACCCGGGGTCCATCGCCGCCCGCACGGCCACGCTGGCGCCGGCATGCTGACCGCACGGGGGCGGTGGGGCGGGCTGCTCGGGGCGTTCGTCGCCGTCGCGGCCGGCGTGACCGTCGTCTGCCTGGGCACGCTGCTGTACGCCGCCGGCCGACCGCAGGTCCCCGACCGCCTGGCCGCCGCCGCGGTCGTGGTGCAGAGCCCACTCGTCACCACACCGGCGGACCCGTTCGCGGAGAGCCGGCCGTGGTCG